>JAGCRJ010000164.1 GCA_017964745.1 Lachnospiraceae bacterium | reverse complement strand
CCCTGAGAGAGCAGGTTGAAAAAGCAAGGAATGCGGGCATCAAGATAATCGCCTACGACAGACTCATCACCGATTCGAATGTCGATCTGTATATAACCTTCGACAACTATATGGTCGGTCAGCTCATGGCAGAGGCATTCCTCAGAAACGGACTTCAGGGCGGAAAGGTTCTCATGCTCGGCGGATCGCCCACCGACAACAATGTACCTCTCGTCGAAGCGGGATTCAGGGATGTCTGTGCGAAATACAGGATGGAGATAGTCGATTCCATTCACTGCGACGGCTGGAGAGCGGAGATAGCGGGAGATTACATATACAGCCATCCCGAGACCGTTGCGGAAGTCGATGCGATAATGTGCGGAAATGATAACCTTGCGGGTCAGGTGATCCAGGCTCTTTCGATCCAGAGACTTGCGGGTGAGATCCCCGTGGTCGGACAGGATGCGGACCTTGAGGCGTGCCAGAGGATAGTTGAGGGTACGCAGACAATGACGGTATATAAGCCCTTCGAAAGGCTCGCAAAGCGCGCTGCGGAGTGTGCGATCGCCCTTGCAAGGGGTGAGGAACTTACCGGAGACGATATAACCACAATAAATGACGGAAGCTTTGACATACCCTATATAGGACTCGATCCCATAGCCGTAACCGCCGAAAATATGGATGAAGTCATTATAAACAGCGGATTCCACCTTAAAGAAGACGTTTATCTGTATGCCAGATAAAGGGTAAATAATTGCTATAAGCCGTGCCGGATGACAAAAATTATCCGGTACGGCTTTTTTGATGCCAAAATCATCAAAAAAATTTCAAGACCCATAAAAATTAATTCCACTTGGTCCGTGTTACTTTATACGTGCAACAAAAATTTTTCCTAAAAGAAAGGGAGAACAAAAATTATGAAAAGGAAACTTTTAAGTTTGTTGCTTGCAGCATCAATGCTTACCGCAGTCCTTGCAGGATGCGGACAGAGCGGCAATGATACTACAGGTGGCCAGACAGGCAATGATCAGCAGGTAGTTGATAACGGCGGAGACGATGTTACCACTCCCGCACCCGCAGCTGACGGCGCAATCAAAGTCGGCGTTGCAATGCCTACCAAGGATCTCCAGAGATGGAACCAGGACGGCGCTAACATGAAGGAGCAGCTTGAGGCAGCTGGATACGAAGTAGATCTTCAGTATGCATCAAACGACGTTCCCACTCAGGTTTCTCAGATCGAGAACATGATCAACTCAGGATGTAAGGTACTCGTTATCGCTTCCATCGAAGGCGATTCACTCGGAACCGTTCTTGAGCAGGCTAAGGAGAATAACATTCCCGTTATCGCTTATGACCGTCTCATCATGAACTCCGATGCAGTTACCTACTATGCAACCTTCGACAACAAGCTCGTTGGTATCAAGCAGGGACAGTACATCGAGCAGCAGCTCGGACTTGCAAGCGGCGCAGGCCCCTTCAACATCGAGCTCATCACCGGTGACCCCGGAGACAACAACGCCAGATTCTTCTTCGGCGGCGCTATGGAAGTTCTTCAGCCCTACATCGACAACGGCCAGCTCGTTGTAAGATCAGGCCAGACTTCTTTCGACGAAGTTGCTACTGCTAACTGGGCAACTGAGGCAGCACAGAACAGATTTGATGCTATCATCTCTGCTTACTACTCAGACGGAACCCAGCTTGACGCTGTTATGGCTTCCAACGACTCTACCGCACAGGGTGTTACCACCTCTCTTGAGAACAACTACACCGGTGCTTGGCCCATCATCACCGGCCAGGACTGCGATATCGTAAGCGTACAGAACATGATCGCAGGCAAGCAGTCAATGTCTATCTTCAAGGATACCCGTACTCTTGCAGCTAAGACTGTAGAGATGGTTGACGCTATCCTTAAGGGCGGCGAGGCTCCCGTTAACGATAAGGAAACTTATGACAACGGAACCGGCATCATCCCTTCATACCTCTGCGAGCCCGTATTTGCAGACATCAACAACTATGAAGAGCTTCTCATCGATTCAGGTTACTACACCGAGGATCAGCTTAAGTAATCATTAGTTCATATTTTTGGCACAGGCGGGTTAACCCCCGCCTGTGTTATGGGGTAGACACAGCAGCGTGTATGCGAAGGAGGAATTAAGTTGGCTGACTATATACTTGAAATGCGGAATATAACCAAAACATTCCCCGGAGTCAAGGCCCTCGACAATGTTCAGCTTCAGGTTGAAAGGGGCGAGATTCACGCTCTTGTCGGAGAAAACGGCGCGGGAAAGTCAACTCTCATGAATGTTCTGAGCGGAATATATCCGTACGGATCATACGAGGGTGATATTGTATATAACAACGAAGTATGTAATTTCCATAATATTAAAGACAGTGAGGGCTGCGGAATAGTAATAATCCACCAGGAACTTGCCCTCGTTCCTTATATGACCATCGCCGAGAATATGTTCCTCGGCAACGAACGCGCTAACGGCGGCGTTATCAATTGGAATGAAACTTACGAGCTTGCGAAAAAATACCTTGATATTGTAGGACTCAAGGAATCACCGCAGACTCTTATCAAAGATATAGGCGTTGGTAAGCAGCAGCTTGTAGAGATAGCAAAAGCACTTGCCAAGAACGCAAAGCTTCTTATTCTCGATGAGCCTACATCATCACTTAACGAAGAGGATTCCAGAGCGCTTCTCGAACTTCTCCTGAAATTCAAGAAGGATGGAATGACCTCGATAATCATTTCCCATAAGCTTAACGAAGTATCATATGTTGCGGACAAGATCACAGTCATCAGAGACGGCTGCTCGATCGAAACTCTTGACAAGCAGGTTGATGACTTCTCGGAGAGCAGGATCATCAAGGGAATGGTAGGACGTGAAATGTCCGACAGATTCCCGAAGCGTGAGCCCCATATCTCGGACATCAAGCTTGAAGTTAAGAACTGGACCGCATATCATCCTCTCTATTCTGAGAGAAAGGTTGTCGATTCCGTCAACTTCAATGTCAGGAAGGGCGAGATCGTCGGTATCTCCGGACTCATGGGTGCGGGCAGAACAGAGCTTGCAATGAGCCTTTTCGGAAAGAGCTACGGAGAGAATATTTCCGGCGAACTTTACATAGACGGCAAAGAGGTAAAGCTTAATTCCGTAAACGATGCCATAGCACACGGACTTGCATATGTTACCGAGGACAGAAAGGGTAACGGACTTATCCTTTCGAATCCCATCAAGATAAATACCACACTTGCAAATCTTAACGGTGTCAGCACCAACGGAGTGATCGACAAAGACAAAGAGTACAATGTTGCTTCCGAATACAGGGAAAAGCTGGGTATCAAGTGTCCGACCGTAGAACAGAACGTAGGTAATCTTTCCGGCGGTAACCAGCAGAAAGTCCTTCTTGCAAAGTGGATGTACACGGATCCCGATATCCTGATCCTGGATGAACCGACAAGAGGTATCGATGTCGGTGCAAAGTACGAGATCTACTGCATTATGAACGACCTTGTTGCGGCAGGAAAATCAGTCATCATGATATCCTCCGAAATGCCCGAGATACTCGGTATGTGTGACAGGATCTACGTCATGAACGAAGGAAAGATGGTTGCCGAACTTAAGGGCAGCGAAGCAAGTCAGGAAATAATCATGTCTCACATAATCAAAACTGCTTAAGGAAGGATTGAAGGAGAATAAAATGAGCAAAACAAAAACACTTGATTTCGTAAAGAAATATACGATGATCATTGTACTGATCCTCGTCATAGGACTTTTCGCGGTAGCTACCAAGGGAACCATTCTGCTTCCCATGAACGTATCCAGCCTTATCTCACAGAACGCATACGTGTTCATTCTTGCAACCGGTATGCTCCTGTGTATCCTGACCGGTGGTAACATCGATCTTTCCGTCGGTTCGGTAGTCTGCTTTACCGGTGCGGTCGGTGCAACCCTTATGGTCACCTACAAAGTGCCCTGGTATCTGGCAGTTATAATCATGCTTATCGTCGGTATTCTCATCGGAGCTTTCCAGGCTTTCTGGATCGCATTTGTAAGAATCCCTCCCTTCATCGTAACTCTTGCCGGAATGCTTATCTTCAGAGGTCTTTCCAACGTAGTCCTCAACGGTATGACCATCTCCGTCAAGAACTGCACCACATTCGTAAATGTATTCGGCGGCGGTGCCAACTGTTATATCCCCGATATCTTCAATTTTAACGGATTCAATATGACATGTATGGTGGCAGGTGCCGTTGCCACAGCTCTTTTCATCGGACTTCAGATCAAGAACAGAGCAGCAAGACTCAAGAAGCACTACGAGGTTGAAGGAGCACTTTCATTCTGGGGCAAGCTTGTATTCATCTCCGCAGTTATCCTTGCCTTCTCATTCAGACTTTCACAGCACAAGGGTATTCCTACCGTTCTCGTATGGGTACTCCTCGTAATAATCATTTACGGCTTCATTACTTCCAGCACCAAGACCGGACGTTACTTCTACGCAGTAGGCGGTAACGAGAAGGCTACCAAGCTTTCCGGTATCAATACCAACAAGGTATACTTCCTTGCATACACCAACATGGGTCTGCTTGCAGCACTTGCAGGAATGGTAACCATCGCAAGACTTACCTCTGCACAGCCCACTTACGGACAGAACTACGAGATGGATGCCATCGGTTCCTGCTTCATCGGCGGTGCTTCCGCATACGGCGGAATCGGTACCGTTCCCGGAGTTATCATCGGTGCGGTTCTCATGGGTACCATCAACCTTGGTATGTCACTTATGGGAGTTGACCAGAACATGCAGAAGGTTGTCAAAGGTCTGGTTCTCCTCGCAGCCGTTATCTTTGATGTCGTTTCAAAGCGCGGCGGTAAACTGATCTCAAAGGACTGATATAAATATATAATCCTCCCTCCCTTTGGGAACAAAAAAGCAATTGTGCGGCCGGTCCCCCCCTCGCCGCACATTGCTTTTTTTATGCCCAGGATGTAAAATAAAGTGATATTTTGTTGATATTATGCCCACTTGAAAAAACGGGCTTCCGGACGCTTCCGGAGAGACTTTTTAAGGAATCTGAAATGGTTGAATGTGATGTTAAGATATCGTCGGGTGACCTGTACGATTACAACCTGAAATATACATACGGAAAACCCATCAATATCATTGCTGAGATCGCCGGGATCGCGGCGATCTGCTACGGTATTTATTCCAAAAACATACCCCTTGCGGTCATCGGTGCGGCCGTACTCGTGTACCTGCCCGTAACTTTATGGATAAGGAGCAAACAGACCGCAGCCCTTAATCCGGCGTTTAAAAAGCCGCTCCACTATGTTCTTGATGACGATGGTCTTACCGTCTCACAGGATGACCAGACCCAGACCGTTGAGTGGGATAAGTGCTTAAAGGCCGTTTCCACATCCAGGAGCATACTTCTTTATACATCGGGCGTAAGTGCCACCATCTTTCCCAAGGACCAGCTGGGGGACAAAACGGCGCTTGTGATACGCACCATAGCGGCCCATATGCCTCCCGACAGGGTCAATATAAAGGGATAACACGTAAAATGGGCGCAGGAATGAATATAACGGAATATGAATCCTTTTCCGAGGACGAGACATTCGGTATCGGGAAAGAGTACGGCAAAAAGGCTCAGCCCGGCAGTGTGTTTTCCCTCGAAGGCGACCTCGGCGTCGGCAAGACTGTTTTTGCCAAGGGCTTTGCGGAAGGGCTCGGGATCACGGAGACTGTCAACAGCCCCACCTTCACCATAATGAAGATCTACGAGGGCGGAAGGCTCGATCTGTATCACTATGACGCCTACAGGATAGAAGATCCTTCCGAGATGGAAGAGATAGGATATACGGATTACTTTTACGGCGAGGGCACATGCCTTATCGAATGGGCATGCAATATCGAAGAATACCTGCCCGATCACCTGACGAAGATATCCATAGAAAAGGTTCCCGAAAAGGGATTTGACTACCGCAGGATAACGGTTACCGAGATATGAAGATACTGGCACTTGATTCATCGGGACTTGTCGCAAGCTGTGCCGTCCTAGAGAAAAAGGAAAACGGCGAAGAAAAGATACTTGCTCTGTGCTCGACGGATTTCAAAAAAACACATTCGCAGACGCTCCTTCCGATGATCGACCATATATGCGCTCAGACGGATTCAAAGCCTGAGGATTTCGATGCGGTTGCCGTTGCCGCCGGCCCGGGTTCCTTTACCGGACTCAGGATAGGATCGGCTACAGCCAAGGCAATAGCAATGGCTGCTGATGTTCCCATAATAGAGGTTCCCACGCTTTACGGGCTCGCATATAACTTCAGATGCGAAAAGAGGCTTGTGTGCCCGATGATGGACGCAAGAAGGAACCAGGTCTATTCGGCGCTTTACGGTTTTGAGGACGGTAAGACCGTCATATATAAAGACCAGTCGGCACTTGCACTTGAAGAAATGGCGGAGTTCATAAACTCCCTCGGAAAGGAAGTCGTATTCCTCGGAGACGGAGCGGATGCTTATAAGGATGAGATCGTAAGCAGGGTAAAAGTCCCGTTCGTCTTTGCTCCCGCTCATTTAAACAGACAGAATGCCGCATCGGTCGCGGTACTTGCTTCCGAAATGTATGCGGAGGGCAAAACGGTAAATGCCGATGACCACAGCCCGGAATATTTACGCGTATCCCAGGCCGAAAGAGAAGGTGCGAAGGATTTCAATCTGACATAGCTTTAGTTTCATCAGAGGTGGGGATCATGGAACAGACTATCAGGGAAATTAAGGTAAGGCGTATGGAGGTCAGCGATATCGGGCCTCTGGCGAATATCGAGAAGCAGTGCTTTTCGAGGCCGTGGTCTGAAAGAGAATTCGGACATCTGGTCGGAAAGACCGATGCGCTCTATCTGGTCGCCGATGTTACCTTTGAAGACGGAATGAGAAAGATCGTCGGGACCGCAGGTATGAGGATCCTCGGAAACGAAGGGGATATAGACAACGTTGCGGTGCTTCCCGAATTCAGGAATCTCGGGATAGCCGAAAAGCTTCTTGACGGACTTCTCGATATGGGAAGGCAGAAGGGTGTGACCGAATTCACTCTTGAGGTCAGGGTAGGAAATGAATACGCAATAAAGCTTTACGAAAAAGCGGGCTTTGTATCCGAGGGGATCCGCCCCGGATTTTACGAGGATCCCAAGGAAGATGCGAATATCATGTGGATCCGCAGCAAACAGTAACGTTCTTATCGGAGTATTTAAATGGTTGATGTAACACTGCTCGGAACGGGAGGAATGATGCCTCTGCCTTACAGATGGCTGACCTCTCTCATGATCAGATATAACGGCAGCTCACTTCTTATCGACTGCGGCGAAGGTACGCAGATCACGATGAAGCAGAGAGGCTGGAGTGCAAATCCCATAGATGTGATCTGCTTTACACACTATCACGCTGATCACATAAGCGGCCTTCCCGGACTCCTTCTGGATATGGCCAATTCCGACAGGACGGAGCCCGTGACACTTATCGGACCCAAGGGACTCGAAAGGGTGGTCAGCGGACTCAGGGTGATAGCGCCCGAGCTTCCTTTTGAAGTAAAGCTTCTGGAGTTTTCCGGTGAGGGAGAAACATTCGAACTCTTCGGATACAGGCTTAAGTCATTCAAGGTAAACCACAGCGTTACCTGCTACGGATATACATTTGAGATCGACCGTGCGGGAAGATTCGATAAGGATGCGGCTGTTGCAAACAACATTCCTCTTGAATTCTGGAGCAGGCTCCAAAGCGGTGAGACCATCGTAAGCGGTGATGTTGCTTATGAACCGTCAATGGTAATGGGACCTGACAGAAAGGGCATCAAGGTCACATACTGTACCGATACCAGACCTGTCCCCGCCATAACGGAAAATGCCGCGGGAAGCGACCTGTGCATTCTTGAAGGAATGTACGGAGAAGCCGAGGACGCTCCCAAGGCGCTCAAGAAGAAGCATATGACCATGCAGGAAGCTGCGAATGTCGCAGCGCAGGCAGGCGTTCATGAACTGTGGCTCACACATTTTTCTCCTTCCATGGGAAGGGCGAAGAAGTATGAAGCCGAGATAAAGGAAATATTCCCCGCTGCACTGATCCCCAAAGACGGTGAGACAAGGGAACTGAATTTTGAAGAAGACTAACGGAAACTGTTAACACCAACCGGGAAGGATCCCATGAAGTCCGGACAGATCAGAGTGACAATCATCATATTGATCCTTGTGTTTGGCCTGGTAGGGTATTATTCCTATCTGACCGGTAAGGCCAAGACCGATGCCAAGGAAGCCGAGATGACGGCCGTGGAAAAGATTCTTTCCAGGGACCTTGTAAGTAATTATCCTCCGACACCCAAGGAAGTGATGAAATACTACAACGACATCATGATCTGCTACTACAGTGACGAAGTTTCGGACGATGAGATAGACGAACTCGGAATAAGGGCAAGAGAGCTTTTTGATCCCGACCTTCAGGCGATAAACGAGACCGGTTCCTACCTTGTAAGGCTTCACTCCGATATCAGGGAGTACAAGGAGGCGGGCAGGAAGATCACCAATGCCTCGACTGCGGCCAGCACCAATGTTGACTATTATGAGCGTGACGGACACAGCTTCGCCAGGCTTCTGTGCACATACAATGTCAGCGAGAACAACAATAACTATACGCTGAAGCTTATATATCTGCTTAGAAAGGACCCGACCGATAAGCGCTGGAAGATATTCGGCTGGGATCTTATGGAGAATGTTGATCTTACCGGCGAAGGAGAGCCTTCCGCCGAAGAGAACTGATCGTGATTATGAGTACCAATCTATCGGAAAATAAAGATCTGCTCGTTCTTGGAATTGAATCATCCTGTGATGAGACCGCTGCGTCCGTTATCAGAGGATGTCGGACTGTTCTTTCAAATGTCATCTATTCGCAGATAGACATCCATACCGTTTACGGAGGTGTCGTTCCCGAAATCGCATCGAGGGGACATATCGAGAAGATCAATCTCGTTGTGAAGCAGGCTCTGTCCGAAGCGGGTGTGGGTTTAAAGGATCTGGATGCAATAGCCGTAACCTACGGTCCCGGACTTGTAGGTGCACTTCTTGTCGGAGTTGCCCATGCCAAGGCATTGGGCTGGGCAGCAGGCGTCCCCGTAGTCGGGGTGAATCATATCGAGGGACATATCTGCGCAAACTTCATCTCGAATCCCGAGCTTGAACCTCCCTTTATGTGCCTTGTCGCATCGGGTGGTCATTCACATCTTGTAAATGTATCGGGGTACGGTGAGTATGAGATCATTGCAAGAACCCGTGATGATGCTGCGGGAGAAGCCTTTGACAAGGTTGCGAGGGCTATAGGACTCGGATATCCCGGAGGCCCCAAGATAGACAAGGCGGCGCGCGAGGGTGATCCGGATGCAATAGTATTTCCCAGGGCTAAGGTCAGGGAAAATGAATATGATTTTTCATTCAGCGGACTTAAGAGTGCAGTTCTCAATTATCTCAATTCCTGCAATATGAAGGGCGAGAAGATCAATACCGCAGATGTTGCCGCATCCTTCCAGAAGGCGGCAGTCGAGACCCTAGTCGGACACAGCATGCAGGCTGCAAGCGACAGAGGTGTCAGAAAGTTTGCGATAGCCGGCGGAGTTGCATCGAATACATCCCTCAGAAAAGCATTCGAAGAAGAGTGTGATAAGAGGGGAATAGAATTCTTAAGACCCGAACCGGTATACTGCACCGACAACGGAGCGATGATCGGAGTCGCAGGTTCATATGACTATCTCCTCGGTTACAGGAGCGGACTCGATCTTAATGCGGTTCCTAATCTGTCGATAGGCGAAAGGAAGGGAGTGTTTAAGGTATGAGCCGTAAAAGAAATGCTCTCGTACTCCTTGCCGGAGGCAGGGGAACAAGAATGGGCACGGGCGTGCACAAACAGTTCCTCGAACTCGGTGGAAAACCGCTCATCTGGCACAGTCTGAATGCGGTACAAAAGTCGGACCTTATAGATGACGTCATACTCGTTTCCGGTGAAGATGATATGGCACAGATCAGGGAACTTGTCAGCAGATACGGTTTCGATAAGGTCAGTATGATAGTAAAGGGCGGAGATGAGAGATACCTTTCCGTAGCTAACGGGGTAAAGGCAATCTTCGAAAGAGGAAAGGAATGCGAAGCATTTACCGGAACGCCGGAGATAATCCTCGTACATGACGGGGCAAGACCTTTTATCGATGATGAGATCATCGGAAGGTGTCTTGAAGGAGTGGAAGAAACGGGAGCATGTGTTGCGGCCGTTCCGAGCAAGGATACTGTCAAACTTGCGGATGACAATGATATCGTCACAAGCGAACCGCCCCGCAGGCAGGTCTGGAATATGCAGACACCCCAGGTTTTCTATTCGAAGATCCTGTATGAAGCCTGCATAAAAGCATCCGAAGCCGACAGGGATGCCGGAATAACGGATGATGCCCGCATGGTGAGCATGTTTACGGAAACAAAGATCAAGCTCGTCATGGGCAGTTATGAAAATATCAAGATAACAACACCGGTAGATGTACTTATAGCCGGTAAGATACTGGAGGACAAAATTGGACATATCTCTTAAGATCGCTGAAGAACTGAAGATCAAGAAATCCCAGGTGGATGCCGCTGTGGGACTTATCGATGAAGGAAACACCATTCCTTTCATCGCAAGATACAGAAAGGAAGTCACCGGTTCGTTAAACGACGAACAGCTCAGAAGTCTTCATGAAAGACTTGTTTATCTGAGAAATCTCGAAGAAAAGAAAGCATCATATATCGCCTCCATCGATGAGCAGGGAAAACTTACCGATGAACTGAAGGCCAAGATTGAAGCGGCTGAAAAGCTTGTCACTCTCGAAGACCTCTACAGACCCTATAAGCAGAAGAAAAAGACCAGAGCATCGGCTGCAAAGGCCAGGGGACTCGAACCTCTTGCAGAGTACATACTTGCACAGACCGCGACCGCTCCCGTTGAAGAAGAAGCCGCTAAGTATGTCACCGGCAAGATCACTCCCGAAAATGACACCAAGGAAGCTGCGGTGAAAGCTGCCGAGAAGGAGGTTCCCGACACCGCTGCCGCCATCGCCGGCGCATGCGACATCATTGCGGAGAGAGTTTCCGATGATGCGGATGTAAGAAGTTATTTAAGAGAGCTTACCGTAGCCGAAGGAAATCTTGTTTCCGTTGCAAAGGATGCGGAGGCTGAATCCGTATATACCAATTACTATGATTATTCGGAGCCTGTTTCCAAGGTTGTCGGTCACAGGATCCTTGCGATAAACAGAGGAGAAGCGGAGAAAATCCTCACCGTTTCCGTACAGGCTCCCGCAGAGAAGGCAGTCGGTTATCTGGAAAAGAAGTACATTACTTCGGACAACGAATATACCACTCCTCTCCTTAAGGCTACCGTGCAGGATGCATATGACAGACTCATTGCTCCCGCCGTCGAAAGAGATATAAGAAGCGATCTTACATCCAGGGCAGAGGACGGAGCAATCGATGTATTCGGCAAGAACTTAAAGCAGCTCCTCATGCAGCCTCCCATTGCAGGATGCACCGTTCTCGGATGGGATCCCGCATTCAGGACCGGATGCAAGCTTTCGATCGTCGATCCTACCGGAAAGGTTCTTGACACTCGTGTCATTTATCCCACCGAGCCTCAGAACAAGGTAGAAGAGTCCAAGAATATAGTAAAGGTTCTTATCAAAAAGTACGGAGTAAACCTTATCTCAGTAGGTAACGGAACCGCATCGAGAGAATCCGAAGCCATCATTGCCGAGATAATAAGTGAAATTCCCGAATCACATGTGCAGTACGTGATCACCAACGAAGCCGGTGCTTCCGTTTATTCCGCGAGCGCGCTTGCAACCGAGGAGTTCCCTAATTTCGACGTTGGTCAGAGAAGCGCAACCTCCATCGCAAGAAGAGTTCAGGATCCCCTTGCGGAACTTGTTAAGATCGATCCGCAGTCCATCGGTGTCGGACAGTACCAGCATGACTGTGACCAGAAAAAGCTTGCCGAGACTCTCGGCGGTGTTGTCGAAGATGCGGTTAACAGCGTGGGCGTTGATCTCAATACCGCTTCCGCGGCACTTCTTAAGTATGTGTCCGGTGTATCTGCGGCGCTAGCCAAGAACATAGTTACCTACAGGGAAGAGAACGGAAGATTCGAATCAAGGGCTCAGCTCAAGAAGGTACCTAAGCTCGGACCCAAGGCATTCGAACAGTGCGCAGGTTTCCTCCGCATAAACGGCGGTAAGGATCCTCTCGACCAGACATCGGTGCATCCCGAAAGCTACGAGGCCGCAAGAAAGCTCCTCGATAAGATGGGATGTGAGATCAGGGACGAGAAAGCGATTAAGGCTTATGAGATGACTGCCGACAAGGTGAAGCTTTCCGAGGAACTCGGAATAGGTGAGATCACTCTTACCGATATCTTCCATGAACTTGAAAAGCCCGGAAGAGATCCCAGAGAAGATATGCCCAAGCCCGTCCTCAGAAGCGATGTTCTCGACATCAAGGATCTTAAGCCCGGAATGATCTTAAAGGGAACCGTAAGGAACGTCATTGATTTCGGTGCGTTTGTCGATATCGGCGTTCATCAGGACGGTCTCGTTCATATTTCGAGAATGACCGATCATTATATCAAGCATCCTCTTGAAGTTGTATCCGTAGGTGATATCGTAGAGGTAAGGGTTGTTGATGTCGATCCGGTCAAGCAGAGAATCTCACTTTCCATGAGACTTGATGATGACGGAAGCGCCGAGAAGAAGGTTCCCGGAGCCGGGGCACCTAAGGCTAACGCTCCACGTAATGACAGGCAGGACAGACCCCGCAGGGATAACTCGGACAGACCCCGCAGGGACGACCGGAAGCCCTCCGGAAGAAGCGAGGAATTTGCGCCCGGAACCATAGGCTATATACTTGCCCATCAGAAGAAGAAATAACCTGTTCGATTTATGACTTATATGTCATCTTGGCGAGGAAGGTTTTATGAAGAAACTGAAGGAATTACTTGAGAAGAAATGGTTTGCGTATACCTTTGCCGCATGTATAGCGGTCGTTCTCTATGTCGTGCTGACGCACTTTTCCGGCATAGGCAGCTTTTTTGCGGCATTCAAGGATGTTGTTTCGCCCGTTATATGCGGTGCCGTAATGGCATATCTTATGAACCCCATATGCAAATTCTTTGAAAAGAAATGTTTCCGCAAAGTGAAGAATGATAGATTCAGACATACACTTGCGGTAATACTGACCGTTCTGCTGGTTGTCCTTGCCGCTGCGCTTCTCTGCGTAGCACTGATTCCTTCACTGGTTCAGAGCGTATCCGTGCTGATATCCAATGTGCCTGCTTATGCGGAAAATCTGGAAGCGAATTTTGATAAGCTTTCCGTCACGCTTTCCAAGTTTGGTATCAATGTAGAAGAAATAGAAAGATCCGTGGAGAAGAGCTTTATGGATCTGATAAAGACCATTCCCGATAATATGGGAACGATATTCTCAACATCCGTCAGCCTCGGAAGCTCTCTTTTCAACCTTGTTATCGGATTCATCCTTGCGGTGTATTTCATTGCGGACAAAGAGAAGTTCAAAAACAGCATAAGGCGTATACGCCATGCACTGCTTACCGACAAGAAGTATGCTTCCCACACTGCGTTCTGGAAAAAGTGTCATGAGATCCTTATCAGATATCTGGGATTCGATATCCTTGACGGTATCATTGTGGGAGTTGTGAATGCGGTATTCATGGTGATCGCTCAGATTCCTTATGTACCTCTGATCTCTGTGCTTGTCGGCGTTACCAATCTCATTCCTACATTCGGACCCATGATAGGTGCCGCAATAGGTGCATTCATCCTTGTACTGGTCGATCCCATGCAGGCGCTCATATTCCTGATCTTTACGCTGGTGCTTCAGCTTGTGGACGGATACGTTCTCAAGCCCAAGCTTTTTGGAGATTCACTGGGCGTTCCGGACGCTTGGGTACTAATATCCATTGTTGTCGGCGGAAAGCTCTTCAGTGTTGCCGGAATCATACTTGCGATACCCTTTGCCGCGATCGTGGTATTTACATATGAAGAACTGATCATGCCCCTGCTTTTGGAACATAAAGCCAAGAAAGAGAAGATAGAAGCTGTCGAAGAGAAGTCTGAAGCAAACTGATCGCAAATGCCCTGAAACATAGTATTTATCAGGCCTGCAGAGTATTTCTGCAGGCCTTTTATATTAGCAAAATGCAATTCAGAAAAGAAATATGTAAAATATAGTTGACATTATGCCATCCACAGTGTATTATCATTACAGAAGCTTCCGAAAGATGTTTTTTACCGACGGGTAAACATACAAAACATCCGGTACAAGATAACAATCACTTCTTTAACAGAAAGGAATAATAAAATGAGAAAGATCAATTTTGCAAGCTTTAAGGAACTCCCCAAGCACGTATTCGTATGCTGGATAATCTCCACGATCCTCTG
>JAGCRJ010000163.1 GCA_017964745.1 Lachnospiraceae bacterium | reverse complement strand
TCGGAAGCATTCTTTCGAAAGAGGGAATTTGTGACAACTGTGTCAGGATTTCCATGAAGGATGTCGATGGCAGGAATATGTACTGTGATGACGAAGCATACGGCATCATCAGGGAAAGACTTTCCGGATATCCGGATCCCGCATCCGGGATTCATCTGCTCGACACCGGCAATTACCATTACATGTCGAGGATATTTACTTCTTTTATCGGTGAGGGATATGACCTTCTTCTCATAGACCATCACACCGATATGCAGGAGGCTTCATTCGGAGGGCTCCTGAGCTGCGGAAGCTGGGCGAGGGAGGTTCTCGAAAAGGATGAAAATCTCGGAACACTTACCGTGATAGGACCCGGAAAGTTTGAAGAAGGCGGAGAAGAGTTTTCCGTGACCATAGGCGGAAGGGAAATCACCGGATACGTTTATAAGGGAATGAACGCCGGTCCCGGAACCCTGCCTTTATACATCTCGGTCGACAAGGATGTGATGGGAACTTCCGAATGCATCACAAACTGGGATCAGGGAGATCTGTCCGTAAACGAACTTGCAGAGCTTATCACCGGGCTCGCGGCCGGACGGAAAGTGATCGGCGCCGATATATGCGGCGGCATCTCCGCAAGCGACCCGGGATACGATGCGGCTGCCTGTGCGAAGAACATGTCATCGGACATTGAACTGATAAGGATATTAAGCGGGATAGTGTAAATATGCTGCCTGAAGAATTCTTAAACGGAATAAGAGAAATGATAGGGGAAGAGGAGACTCTTCTTCTTGAGCAGGCTTGCGAAGAGGAATCCGTAAAGGCGCTAAGGCTGAATCCTCTCAAGAAAACCGCGGATGATATGACCGACCTTCATACGGAGATGAAGCTTGAAAAGCTTTCCTATGAACCCGACGGTTATCTCTTTGATCCGGAGCGTGCTCCCGGAAGAAGGCCCTTCCACGATGCGGGAGCGTATTATATCCAGGACCCCGGTGCGATGATCCCCGGAGCTCTTCTCAAATGCAGCGGATACCTGAAGGAGGGAATGAAGGTTTTGGACCTTTGTGCATCTCCCGGCGGAAAGTCCACACAGATCGCATCCGCAATGGCAGGCAAAGGAATTCTGTTTTCAAATGAGATAATAAAGAACAGATGCGGCGTTCTGTCCGCAAACATAGAAAGGATGGGCATCACAAATGCCGTTGTCCTGAACGAAACACCCGAAAGGCTTGCCGAAAGGTTTGCGGGATATTTTGATATCGTCATCGTTGATGCACCGTGCTCCGGTGAAGGACTGTTCAGAAAAAATTCCGATGCGGTTCTTCAGTGGAGCCGTGATAATGTACGGCTGTGTGCCGAAAGACAGGAGTCCATTCTCGAAGATGCATACAAATGCCTTAAGAGCGGCGGCTACCTGCTCTATTCGACCTGCACCTTCGAAAGATGTGAAAACGAGGACAGGGTATCGGGACTGATCTCGGAGCATCCCGATATGCATCTTCTTGACACAGGATTTTTCAAAAAGACCGCGGAGGGTCTCAGGGACGGCTTTGATGACTGTCATGATGCGATCCGCGTATGGCCCATGTACTTTAAAGGCGAAGGACATTTTGCGGCACTCCTTCAAAAAGAAGGAAATTCCGCAGACAGCCTTCCTCCCGGCGGATATGAGCCGGTATCCGGGATCAAGACCGGGAAAGCTCTCGATGAATTCCTTTCGGGCACCCTTACAAAGGAAGCCGCCGGACGGATCACATCCGCAAAAGACAGATTCAGGCTTTTCGGAGACAACCTGTTCATCATGCCGGAGGATACACCTTCACTGTCGGGACTTAAGGTCGCAAGATGCGGTCTTCACATAGGCACATTCAAAAAGGACAGGTTCGAGCCTGCCCATGCACTTGCGCTCGCGCTCGGGGAAGGAGATGTCCTGCTTTCAAAGAGGGTTGATGAAGCGGAAGCGGAAAGCTTTGTAAAGGGAATGAC
>JAGCRJ010000162.1 GCA_017964745.1 Lachnospiraceae bacterium | reverse complement strand
TTGGGAAGAAGCTTTCCCGTATCCGCATTGATGAACTTGATCTTAAGGTCGGACTTAACGGTGATGAGCTCGATGGCAACCTTTGTGCTGTTGATTATCGTAGTCTCGTTATATTCGTTGTGAACCTCGGGAACAGCCATAAGGGCAGCTTTCCTTGCATCGAGAGCGGCAAGAAGTCCTGTTCCGCCGATGGTATCGATTCCGCCGAGCTGGCTTCCGGAACCGATCATTTCCTGCGCAACGGGGATTCCCTGTTCGTTATAGGTTATCTGACTAACGCCTGAGGCCGGTCTGCTCTTTATCTTCCAAATACCGAATCCGAGGATTCCGACAGCAAGGCATGCGGCCAAAACGATGGCAATCTTGAGGATGATATCCTTAACGGAGGAAGATTCTTCCTCTTCCTCATCTACCGGCCGTTCAAGATCGACCATCTCATCTTCGCTCGGAAGCCTTCTTCTGCGTCTTTCGCCCGCACGTGCATGCTTGGAGATCTCGATGATGTCAAGCGATGCGGTATCGAATCTGACTTCGTCGAACTGAAGCTCGGCGGTGTCGGTATTCAGCGGTGCGGTGTAATCAAGAGATGCGGTATCATAGCCGATCTCTGAGGTCTCACCGAATCGCGAAGTATCATAATCATCAATATAGTCGAGGGAAGAAGTGTCCTGAGGAATCTCCTCGGTATAGTAACCTGCATCCCGTGGAATTTCTTCAGTGTAGTAACCTGCATCCTGAGGTATCTCTTCAGTGTAGAATTCATCGGTGCGGGGGAGTTCCTCAGTATAGAACTCTTCACTGCGGGGGAGTTCCTCGGTATAGAATTCTTCACTGCGGGGCAGTTCTTCGGTATAGAACTCTTCGGTGCGGGGGAGTTCCTCGGTATAGTACTCCTGCTCCTCAACAGTCCTTATGGGAGCGGTATATTCGCCGTAGGAATCCTCATACTCTATATCACCCGAGTCGCCGGCTTCTTCGTCATAATACTCATCCTCTTCGGCGTCTTCGAAATCTTCCTCGGTCTCTTCGTACTCTTCGTCTTCTTCGTACCCGCCGGATTCTTCGTAGTCGTCTGATTCTTCGTAATCATCCCCGGCATCCCTTAAAGCCTCACTGTCAAGTGCTGCGGTAAGATCGGAGACTGCATCAAATTCGATGGGCTCGGTCTCAAAGCCTATCTCACCCGTATAATCAAGTGATGCGGTATCGTCAGAGACAAGGTCAAGTGAAGCTGTGTCGTCGGGCAGGTAATCGAGTGTAGCGGTTTCGTCCGAAACCTCGTCCTCGTAATATTCGTCCTCAAGGGATACGAATTCGTCCTCAAACGCAGCCAAACCGGAGTCCGGAGACTCCTTTTTGTATTTATTTCTGTTATTGAAAAATTTACCCATAATCTAAAAAATTATACCATTTTCGGGGCTTTTTCTCAAATCGGGCGCCGCCACCGCGAGGTCCGAAAGCGACCCCTCCTGCAGGGACCGGAAACCTCCAAAACCCGCGTAAAATCAGTCCTGAAGGGCCCACATATTAGGCCCGGCTTCGATGATCCTGTAGATCTTATAGCCGTCAATATTCATAAATTCTTCATAATTCCACGGCGTTTCGGCAAAATCATCGAACTGTGAAATGACTATATAGTGGCATCCGCGCTCCGTGGCAAGCCTGCCGACAAGCTCCGGATCCTTATCCTCCGACATCACCGCATCCCTTAAAGTATCCTCCCCGACGAACATGTTCATCATATACTCTCTTCCGTACGGCATGCAGATATTCGGATCGTACTGGCGGACGAACTGCTGGAACTCATACGGCATCAGCACCATGATCTCACGCCCTTCAACATGGAGTGCATCGCACAGGTCCACGACCTGAACAGGCATATGGTAGATGTTCTGAGCCCTGATCATATACATATCCGAATACATAAGTCTTCCCGATACGGCAAACAGAATCGCAAATGCAACGACGCACAGATTCTGCTTAAATCCGGTAAATCTCGTGCAGATCTTCACCGCACTGTATCCAATCACGGGCGTGACGGGAATGAGCCAGAGAAGTCTGTAATAGGTTACGATCTCGGAGATCCTGCCATATATGCGATAGCTTACCGGACAAAGGAAAAAAGCCAGGATGATCACAGGAACATGCAAAAAGCAGATCCTCTTAACTTTTTCCTTTTCGGTAACGGCAAGATAAAAAAGACTCAGCACGAAGATCACACCGATCAGTCCCGAACCCATATAATCTTTTATGATCAGAAGTATCTTTGAAAACAAAGTAATCCTCCGTTATCCTTTTACGAGATACAAAAGAACAAATGCTACCGACGGAAGAACCATCAGAACCATCAGTGCGGGAGTCTTAAGCTTTTTATATGTCACGGCCATGACAAGCGCAGAAACGGAAACAAGTGCGAGCGAAAGCGCACCTCCGATCGTCGAGCAGAGAGATGCGGCAAAGCCGGTAAAGGTTATTAGCGCAAGCTCTCTGAAGCCGCACTTATCCTTATCCCTGAGCTGTTTTGCAATCCTTATCATCAGGCACACAAGGTATGGAAGCACGAATGCCGCAAGTGCGGCCTTACCCTGCCTTGCCCTGGCAAGAAGGAAGTTCTCCGCAGGGTAGATCGAATAGTCGCCGAACATGATCAGGACGGAAGCAAAGAACAGGAACATCCCGCGCTTTTTGGTATCGCCCCCGAACAGATTCCTTGCCATAAGGAAAAACACGGAAAATGAAAGAAGTATCATCGTCCAGGGGAAGAAGGTATGTGCAAGAGCCGTGGGGTGAATGCCCGAAGCCCCGGATAAAAGGGCAAGCCAGAGCGGGTAAGGAGCAGCCTTGTATCTGAATGAAGATATCGTTCCGGTTCCGCTGTAGGGATTCTTGGCATACATTGTATCCGAAAACACAGCCTCAGCTGCCGTCGTTACATAATATGCATCATCACCGTCGGTGTATGTCATAAAAAATGACATCACCATCATAAATACAAAAAGAAGAAATCCGATGATTCCCCAAAAGCTGATCTTCTCAGGCCTGCCCTTGAAGACGACAGCAAATCTCTTCCTGTATTTCACGATAGCTATCACGATCAGCGCCGTAAGTACGGCTACGGCGACAGGAACAAACCTTTTAACCGCGTACGAGAAATTGATCGAGTTAAGTATCGACCAGACGGTCGTTATCTGGAAGATCGCATAGAGCACGATCTGTCCGTTTACAAGTGATGAAAAGAAGAAGTGCTTTCTTCCCGTCACGTTTTCATCAGACAGTGCGAAGACGGCGCCGAACAGAACGGGAAGAAGCAGTTCCATCGCGATAAGAATGAAGACGGCCTTTATCATGCTTCCTCCTTTCCGGTGATACCCCTTACGGAAAGTGCCGCAAAAAGTCCGACCCAGATGCAGGTAGCAAAGAGAGCCTTCTTATGATCCCATGTATTTGATCCGTAGAATGTATAAACGACTGACGAACAAACCGCGATCAACCATACGGGTGCAAATGCGCGGAGTCTCCTTACAAGTTCTTTTCTGATGATAAGCGCCGCTGCGGACGCAATTGCAAATAAGATATATACAATACTCGCAAGCCTGAGATAAAACTCTGTCAGAAGCGGCGTATGCCTTCTCATAACATCCAGATTACCGGTCGCGAATCCGGGAAGGACGCGGCCCGAAAGTGCAGCTTCATTTTCCGCGGGTGGAAATACGTATCCCGCCAGATCTACAAGAGCGTCCTTAATGATGCCCTTCTTGTTATCCTTAAATGAATAAAGAAACCACTCTACATAATAATCCGAGGTCTGCTTTCTTCCACACTGTTCATCCATGAAATCGGTAAAATCGGTTCTTACGATTCCGGGATCGGCCATAGCCTCTCCGGCCATATGCTCACCGGCAGTATATATGATATGCTCCGGCCAGACATATTTATTCGCAAGATCCTCAGTCCAAGCGATCCTGATGTATGCACTTCTTTTGATGACATCGGACGGAAGAAGAGGCTTCGATGCCCTGAATGCTCCGTCGATCAGTTCTATCGCGGCAAAGAAAACAATAAATACTATCGCGGGTGAAAGCCTCGAAAGCTTTGTGCCCGCCTTAAGATTTACGCAGATTTTGTAAAGAAGAAACAGGATACAGAAAAAACCTATGAAGACAAATTCTTTCCTCGTAAGCGAAACAAGCATCCAGAAAAGGGATGCAATGCATACATGTCTTACAGCCGTCTTAAGTCCGAAGCGGCTTCCGAGCATTTTCCATTCAAGTGAAAATCTTACGGTGAATGTCACAAGAAGACATAAGAAGCTTGATACAAAAGAAAACTCAAGAACAGCCAGATGGCACTGCATCGCAAACGGGTTCGTTACGACAGCAAGCGCAAACCAGATGCGAAGCCATCTTTTCTCGATAGGGAGAACCCTGGCCGCAAAGGTATACCACGCTGCAAATGCAAGCACAAGCTGCAGCACATACATGACCTCGTAGAACTTAATGGGTCCGTTCAGTGTCAGGGTTCTTACGATCAGGAGCAGTGCGGGATAAATGACGCTCGTGTCGGATCTTAGCGAAAGCCCGGAACTGAGCAGGATCATCTTCGCGCTTTCGGGAAATTCCTGAAAAGAGGTGAAATTTAATATACCCCACGCGCAGCCGATAACGATCTGTGCGGACAGGAGCAGAAAAACACATGATCCGAAGATCCTGCTTATTTTTTTACCGGCATTATTCGGCATAAAACTCCATGACTTTGTCGCAGATAAGATCCACCTCGTCAGGCTTTAATCCATAGAACATAGGAAGTCTGAGCAGGCGCTCGCTCTCTTTCATGGTATATTCATCGGTGCCGCTAAAGCGTCCGATCTTCTTTCCCTCCGGTGCGGAGTGAAGGGGAATGTAA
>JAGCRJ010000161.1 GCA_017964745.1 Lachnospiraceae bacterium | reverse complement strand
TTCTAAGCAGTTCTTTTCATTAAATTTTCACTATTTTTTCACTATTTTCCATTATCCTCAGTCAATAAAACTCGTAAAGTGATTTCTCTGTAATTAAGCATTCTTTTCAACCGATTAAAAATCCAGGTGTACGATTTCCGGGGTAAGGGTAACGCCTCCGGTGTTCAGTTCCACACCTTCATCATATGAAAGGAGAAGTCTTCCGCCATCCCCATTATCGGAATACAGTACTTCTCTTCCTCCGAAAGAAGCCGGTACCGAAACAGCATTGACATCACCGGTATTGATCCTTGCAAGCAGTGCGCTGTTCCCACTTATATCAAGATAAGTGATCCCGCAATCCATCGCTTCCAGGGAGATCAGTTCCGGATTTTTGCTCACATCAAGTTCAGTCAGATCCTGATGCTCAAGGAACAATCCCTTAAGATTGGGGAATAATTCAATTCCCTGCAGCGTACGGACATTACCGATACAGTCCGTCGGCTCATAGACCCTGGCATCTTCTCCCCATCTGAAGCAGATCCTGTCTACGGAAATTATCTCGGTCAAATCCAGTATTCCGTTACCGTCCCTATCATAATTTGCCGATATGTATTCCCTGAAGGTGTCATCGGGGAAATTGCCTGCATCAAGGCTGACCTCTTCGGCCCATCCGGTTTCTGTTTCGATTTCTTCGAGGAGATCGCCGTCGGAGAGGATGATATCCATCGCCTCTGAAGGAAGTCCCCAGGCGCCGATTTCCCGGAATTCCGCGATCCATTCGCCGTCTGTTTGGAATACGGCGAGCTTTTGGCCGGCACTTACCTCAAAGGTCTCATCCGTCTTGCTGCAATATACTGATACGGTTCCGCTGGTGATAGTTACGGCCTCAGGGCCGTCTTTGCTTGCAAGGACATATCCGGAGGTTCCGCGGATTCCGATGACCATTGTAGAGGTTTCAATCTCAAAGCTTTTGTCACCTGCAAGTTTCTCCGCGATATAGAAGAAGGTGCTGCCTTCTTCCATGGTCAGCTTCATGGACTTGCCGGTCTTATGGAAGCCGGCTTTCGAAAATTCGAGGATATATACGCAGCGGTCTTCATCAAGTTCGACTACGGCTTTGGAGGATTCTTTTGTTTCAAGGATATTTCCGTCTTGAAGTCTCTTGCCAACCGCAGGGGGCTGTTCTTTGCCGTTTGCATCAGTAAGGGTTACTGTTCCTTCAATCGCGTTGATCCTCATGGTAGAGGCGGTCATACGGCCTCTGAGGGCGAGGATGAAGGCGATTACGGTGATCAGGACTATGGCTGATACGGCGGCGATAAGGGGTTTCTTTTTCATGATAAGGTGGCCTCCTGAGGTCTGGGAGTGCCGCATTCGGGACAGAATTTTGCGGAGTCACTGTTTTCGGAACCGCAGGTGCAGAACCAGGTGCCCGAAGAAGGCTTAGCCGGTTCCGGTGCTATAGGTTTGGGATCTGCAGGTGCGGGTGCGGTGCCTCCCATCATTCCCATCATTCCCATTCCCACAAATCCTGTGAAGGCACCGGCGGGAGAAAAGATATCATAAGGAGTTGTTTTCATCTCAAGGCAAGTGCCGGTGGACGTACATTCATTTACAATGTCGAACATTCCTCTGACGGCGTCGCTCTGAAGCTTCCAGTAGGATCCGGTGTTCAAGGATCTTGTGACCTTTACCGGGGTTCCTTCATATCCGTCATCAAAGGTTAATTTAAGGCTTGAACTCGATGAATAATCGGTAATCTGGAACGGGCTCGGTATGAAGCCGACCTGGGCCATCTCTGCAAGACGCGCATCCTTTACATATTTGCGGAGCTTCTCCGCCGCTTCGCTGCCGGCTATGTATTTTGAGTATGTGTCGTTTCCGTTGCTGTGATCCCTGCTTTCGATGATGACACTGCCGTCTTCCTGCCACACAATGTCATCACTGTTAGTAGTCCCACTTCCCATCGACATTCCGTGAGAGGAGTGTGAATAGTGGATCTCGATGACCGGGCCGTGCTCTTCGGGGGTAAGGTCCGAGAGCTTGGGCTGTCCGGAGGTAAAGTCCGGTACTATTTTCTTTTTGCCGAGGGTGTCGTAAATTTTCTGAGATTCTTCGGTCAGCCGGAAATTCAGGACTTCAAAGGACGCATTGATCCCGAGCTTTTCAAACCTTTCGGCAAAGCATGAAGAGAGCACTTCCTCTTTATTGGAATCCATGACATCTCCTGCGGGCCAATCAGCGAATATCTCATCCGACATATCCATGACACCCGACTTTACTGCGATGATCGCAGCATCGTCATCGGGATATCTTGATGTGTCATATTCACTTATCACCGCAGAGCCGAAAAACCTCGCCTGCAAAGGATCACTTATTCCTTTTTCCCTGAAGCTTACCGCTTTCGGGGTTCCGAATTTTAAAGAAATGTCAGCCATAATTTA
>JAGCRJ010000160.1 GCA_017964745.1 Lachnospiraceae bacterium | reverse complement strand
TATTTTTTGATGAATTCTTTTTCCGCCTGCTTCTTTTCCCTGGCTGTTTTCACAAGCTGGATGACATCGATGTAATAGACCAGGTAGTACATCAGGACTCCGAGGATGATCGCGGTTCCGACATCGAATACCGAATGCTGCTTAAGGAACATCGTCGAAAGAATGATCAGTATGCAGAGGATGAAGCTTCCTGCTTTAATGAGCTTGTGATTTTTCAGCTTTTCGCTTCTTGCTATTGCAAACTCAATTCCGAGTGAGTTGTAAACGTGAATGCTGGGCCAGATGTTGGTGGGAGTATCAGTTCTGTAAAGCGTAAGCACCCAGGTATCAAAGAAGTCCTTGCTTCCCGTAAGATTGGGACGGAGGTCCTGACCGTTGGGCCAGAGCGTTGAGATGATCAGGAAGATCGTCATTCCCGTTACGAGGAAAGTAAATACCCTCCAGTATTCGTCCTTGGCCGTGAACAGGAGATAGAGCACCGTCACAAGAACGTAGGGGAACCATAATTCGTAGGGGATGATGAACTGCGGGATAAAAGGAATGTGATTGTCCGCAGACAGATGTATCAGATACTTGGGAACGATGACATTCTGCTCGAGGATCGAAAACCACGTAAGATAAACAACTGTGTACATAAGAAAAGGAATACCTTCCTTGTGCTTATGCAGAAATTCGCCGATATAGTAATATAATGTCTTTAATGATTTCATTTTAGTCTTTTGCCTGAGATAAGTCCTTTTTCACACTCAGACAATAATATTCTCTTAATCTGACTTAATCAATATAGTTTTTCATTAATATTTCTTTAAGGTTCGTTAATGAATTCAGGGCAGGGTGATGTTGACCGCGGATCTGAGCACCCTTACATTAAGCTCGTCGGCCTGTCTGGTCACTTCGCCGTCAGTGTGTACCCATACGGGTTCATCCAGCTTTATTCTGATCCTGGATGCGGTCATTCCTTTTATTCCCTTGAACATAAATACCCTGCCGGAGATGGCAAAGGGCAGAACAAAGAAGAATTTAAGTCCCGATACGCGCTCTACGAGGATGATATCGAGTTTTCCGTCGGTATGGGATGCATTCGGACCGAATTTGAATCCGCCGCCTTCAAAGGGCTCGTTCATAAATGCCGTGAACAGAACACGTTCGATCGGAGTTTCGGGACCTCCGTCTATGCTTATGGTTCCGCTTGGCCTTTTTGCCCCGAATATCTGCCCTACGGCAATGCTTCCGTATGAGAGCTTGCCGAGTCCGAACTTGTTCAGGATTTTCTTGAGCCCGGAGTGCATTGCTTCTTCGCAGACAGCGGCATCAAAGCCCATTCCCGAGCTTATTATGAATTTTCTGGATGTTCCGTCCGAATATGTGATCTCACCGAGGTCAATTATCGCGGTACGTCCTCTTTTTACCGCAATATCAAGGGCGAGCTTGATGTCCTTGGGGATCCCGACGCTTTTGGCAAAATCGTTGCCCGAGCCGGTAGGGATGATGCTGAGGATGACCTTTTTGGTATCCTTTATGCCGGTGAGAAGCTCGTTGATTGATCCGTCACCGCCGATAAGGATGATGCGGACGGAAGAATCGGTATTTTCCGTAAGAGCTGCTGCGATCTTTGCGATGTCCCCGGGCTTTTCCGAATAGTGGATCTCAAATTCTTCCCCGGCCTGGCGGAGATAGGGTTTTACGATCTTTTCGGCAACGGCTCCTTTTTCGGAACCTGATGAAGAATTGACTATTACATGTATCATACGGGCTTCCTCCGTAGTCGATTTTACTCCAAAAGGGTCTCCTTTAAAAGAATTTTGAGCATATAATAATGGAAAACGGTTCCGTAATCTGCTAAAATACAAAGAGTGTTTTGTAAACCAAAGAGGGTGAACGGAGGTATACTATGAAACCTACTGCTGAAGAGTACGATCGCGTTGAAAGAAAGCGCTGGCTGTTTTTGGGACTTCCCTGGACATTTACCTTATATCGCATGAAAGAGGATATGCTCAACGTTAAGAGCGGATTCTTCAAGCTTGAGCAGAATGACTGCTATATGTACAAGATCGTTGACGTAAAGCTTTCCCAGTCATTCATGGAGAGACTCTGCGGACTCGGCACCATCATCTGCTACACCGGTGATACCACCGACAAGGAGCTTGTTCTCAAGCACATCAAACATTCTGAGGAGATAAAGAATTACCTCCTTAAGACTTCCGAGGAGGCCAGGATCAAGAGACGTACCGTTAACATGCTCGATATCGGATCGGGAGATCTGAATGATGTCAATGATATCGGTATCGAATGATACGGGTATTTGATCTGTTAAAGAAATGATCGATCAGGAAAAGATTAAAGAAGCCGCAAGGCTGATAATAGATGCCATCGGAGAAGATCCGGAAAGAGAAGGACTTCTCGCGACCCCGGACCGTATAGGCCGTATGTACGAAGAGATCATGGCCGGCTACGATCAGGATCCTGCAGACGTTCTCAGCACCGTTTTTACGGTTGAAGAGAACAATCCCGTCGTCGAGAAGGATATAACCTTCTATTCGATGTGCGAGCACCATATGCTTCCTTTTTTCGGAAAGGCGCATATCGCATATATCCCGGACGGAAAAGTGGTCGGCATAAGCAAGCTTGCAAGGTGCGTTGAGATTTATGCAAGAAGGCTCCAGATCCAGGAACATATGACAGCCCAGATCGCCGATGCGATAATGGATGTCCTTTCTCCCAAGGGAGTGCTGGTCGTTCTTGAAGCCGAGCATACCTGCATGACGATGAGGGGTGTTAAAAAGCCCGGAAGCAAGACTGTTACCGTAGCTTCGAGAGGAGTTTTCAAAAATGATGATGTCCTTACGGACAGATTCTTAAATCTGCTTACAAAGGGTTCGTGATCGGACCCTTTTAGATTATTTACGGGAGTTTTCTCTATCATGGATATTTCGAATTTCGCGGATAAAAAGACTTATATCATGGGAATACTGAACGTGACTCCGGATTCCTTTTCCGACGGGGGCAGATACAACAGCGTTCAGGCCGCACTTAAGCATGCGGAGGAGATGGTATCCGAGGGGGTCGATATAATCGATGTAGGCGGTGAATCGACAAGACCGGGTTACACTCCGGTCGATTCCGAAGAGGAAGCTGCAAGAGTCGTACCCGTGATAAAGGAACTCAGAAAATATTTCAACATTCCGATCTCGATAGATACTTACAAATCGATCGTTGCGGAGAAGGCACTCGATGCGGGTGCGGACATCGTAAATGATGTATGGGGATTCAGGATAGATCCCATGATGGCTCCGGTCACGGCCAGGTACAATGCGATGTGCGTCCTTAACCACAACAGCGATGATACATATTACAGCGACCTTGTCCGTGATGTTGCAAGGGAACTCGGAGAGTCGGTTAAGATCGCACTCGGTGCGGGTGTGAGAAAAGACAGGATAATCATTGATCCCGGTGTGGGATTCGGCAAGACCTACGAACAGAACATGGAGATCATCAGGCATCTTCCCGAATTCAACAATATGGGCTATCCGGTACTTGCGGGTATCAGCAGAAAGTCGGTCATCTGCAAGACACTCGGAATAAAGCCGCAGGAAGCCGATGCCGCGACCGCCGCAATATCCGTTATGTGTGTGCAGGCGGGATGCAAATTTATCAGAGTCCACAATGTTAAGATGAATCTTGATGCCGTAAGGATGACGGAGGCACTGCTTTATGGAACAGATGAAAAATGAGAAGGATTATTCCCTTATAAGGATCAAGGACCTTAAGGTATTTGCGCATCACGGAGTTTTTCCCGAGGAGACTGAGAAGGGACAGAACTTTTTCGTAAGTGTGGATGCATATCAGAACATCACCGATGCGGCAACGCTTGATGAGCTTATCCTTACGACAGATTACAGCGATATGTGCAGGCATATCGAAAAGTTTCTCACGGAAAATACATACAAGCTCATAGAGACGGCTGCGGAGGAACTCTGTAAGAGTCTTCTTCTGACTTACTCGCTTGTTGAAAGCGTTGTTGTGGAGATCAAAAAGCCGGAAGCTCCCATCGGGTATCCCCTGGAGTATGTTTCGGTCGTCCGCAGGATGAGCAGACATAAAGCAATCTTAAGCCTCGGCTCCAATATCGGCGACAGGGAAAAGCATCTGAAGGATGCCATTGCGGAGCTTGATAAAGAAGCCGCGACCAATGTCATTAAGGTTTCTTCCATGCACGAAACAATGCCGTACGGATACAAAGAGCAGGATAAATTCATCAACTGCGCCGTCGAAGTATCCACGCTTCTTGCACCCAAGGATCTTCTGGTCTTTACTCAGGGGATCGAGCTTGATCACGGCAGGGAAAGAAAAGAGCACTGGGGACCCAGGACCCTTGATATCGATATTGTTTTCTATGACGATCTTGTTTACGGTGACGGAACGCTTCAGATACCTCACATCGATATGCAGAACAGATACTTCGTACTGAAGCCTTTATCCGAGATTGAGCCCGGCTACAGACATCCTCTTTTGAACAGGACCGTCATGCAGCTTCTTCTTGAACTCGAAGAGAAGATAGGAGATAGTGCGAACACAGACCTGTGAAGAGTCCCGTGAGGATTCCCGCTATGGCAAGGTAAGGCGCATATGCGAGCACGGCTGAACTTCTCATGATGATGAGTGCGGCGGCCAGCTGACCCGCATTGTGAAAGAGTCCTCCGAATGCTCCGGTCAGATAAAGATGCCTGCCCTTAAGTATCGCATTCGTTATGATCTCGATACAAAGTGCGGCGGCTCCGCCGAGAAGAGAATATACAAGTGAAACGGCATTGCCGAAAAGAAGAGCAGACAAAAGGATCCTTACAAAAAGGACGATGCCTGCTTCTTTTTTTCCGAAACGCCTGAGCGCAAAAAGAGTGATGATGTTCGAAAGTCCCGGCTTTAAACCGGGTATCGGAAACAGGGGAGGAAGCAGACTTTCGAGTGCGTAGATCCCCAGGCTCATTGCCGCAAGAAGACCGAGAGCGGCGATGCGGTATGTTCTGTTTCTTTTATCAGTATGTGTACGCATCCGCAGTGTTTCCTTCATCAGATGAAACAGTTATGAGAAGCTTGTTGGGAAGACATGCGATCGGAAGGTCTCCGGAAGTCATAAGTCCCTGATGTATGCAGATCCTGTTTTTGCAGTCGGATTCCGTTACTCTGACTCCGTCCGGTGTGATGCTGATCACATTGTAGTGTTCATACGAAGTATCAATGCCTTCGATCACCATGGGCTTTCCGCCTCCGGAAGAGGGGATCACGGTTAGAACGGTTTCACCTTGGATTCCTGTCAGTGATCCAGTCCATACGACCTCGCCGCAGGATCTTACGGTTATATATGCATCGTTTCTGCCGTTATCTTTGATGATAAAAATGACGGATACAAAAAGAGTCAGGACAAGTATCGCTGACATTACGACCGGTGCACTTTTTAATTTTGTAACCGCTTTTGACATAAGAGAATTTTAACACGGATCTTTTACGTATATGAAAAGAATTGCGAAAACAATCCTGATATCGTTCCTATCGGTCTGCATGCTCGCTTCGTGCACGAATAAGGCACCGGAGCATGCGGGCGGACTAGCGATGGATACCGTATTCAACATTACCGTGTACGGAGAACCGGGACTTGCAACGGAACTTCTTGAAGCTGCTACGGAGCTTGATGAAAAGGTATTGAACAGATTTGATGAAGAGTCACTTATTTCGGTGTATTCATCAGACGGTGCATCCATGACCGCGGTTGTTTCGGGTGATGAAACAGATCTCTCGGATATCCTTGCAAAGAGCGAAGAACTGCGGGAAGCATCATACGGAGCATTTGATATCCGTCTGGGTGCGCTTTCCGATCTCTGGGATGTGAAGGGCAGGATGAACGGAGATGAAAGCGCCGTCATTCCGGGTCCATTGGAAATTGAAAATGCACTGGGTGACAGATCCGTATATGACCTCGGCGCAGTCGGGAAAGGTGTGTACCTTGATATGGCACTTGATATGCTGGAAGCCTCCGAGGCGCAGGCTGCGGTTGTGAGCGCGGGAGGAAGCATTCTCGTATACGGCTCAAAGCCTGACGGTTCAGATTTTAAGGTTGCGATAACCGATCCTTTGAATCCCATGTCATCCGGCGAACCATTTGCGACGATAGTCATCAAAGGCGGATACTTTATCTCTACTTCCGGAAGCTACGAAAGATTTTTCGAATTCGGTGATGAAAGATACCATCATATCCTCGATCCCTTAAGCGGCTATCCCGCATGGACCAAAGAGGATATCGAAAACCGCAGCTCCATCCCCGCCTTTGCGCTGTCATCGCTGCCCGAAATGCCTTCATCCGTACCCGTATCCGTAACGGTTATTTCTCACAGCGGTTATTATTCCGATGCCCTATC
>JAGCRJ010000159.1 GCA_017964745.1 Lachnospiraceae bacterium | reverse complement strand
TTCTTAAGTTCGGTGGAATTACCGACCACACTGTTCTTTCCGACGATCACGGATCCGCGGATGAATGCACAGTGTCTTACTTCGTCATCCTCATCAATTATAAGAGGTCCGTTAAGGCAAGCACTGGGAGCAACCTTTGCACTCTTGGCAACCCAGATATCCTCTCCTCTTTTTTCGAATCTGTCTTCGGGAAGAGTCTTACCGAGTTCAAGGATGTATGCCTTGATCCCCGCAAGTGCCTCCCAGGGATACTCAAAGCCCTTAAGATAATCGGACGCTATGGTCTCATTAAGATCATAAAGATCGGTGATCTTTATCATGTCGCTCATTTCTTTCCCCTCCCGCTCTCGGCCTTTTTGTAATATCCGCTGATGTGGTTATAGACCGCATCCAGACCGTCGGCATTCTGCTTTGATTTGACCTCATTGGTCTTGTCCTTAACGAATCTTCCGAGCTTATCCTTATAATCGGCGGAGGTGATCGAGCCGTCGGCAACACCCGACAGACCCTTTTCCCAGCTTGCGGTAAGCTTTGCGTCAAGAAGCGCAGGTATCGATCCGTTAACAATATAATATATCATCTCACCCAAAATAGTGGGAGTTATGATCTGGGTTTTTTTGTTCAGGTTAAGGTAACCTATGGTCTGGAGCTTGGTAAGGATCTCGGCTCTGGTAGCCGAAGTTCCTATACCGCTTCCCTTTATCTGGGCACGGAGTTCTTCGTCTTCGATGAACTGTCCCGCATTTTCCATCGTAAGTATGATGCTTCCCGAAGTATAGCGCTTGGGAGGTGCGGTCTCGCCTTCCTTTATCTCGTGATCGCAGACCCTGATGATATCGCCCTTCTTTAATGTTTCAAGAGCTTTCTTAAGTGAATCATCCGCTGCCTGATCTTCCGCTTCGTCCTCACCGTTCTCGGATCCGTTATCGCCTGTCTTATCGCTGTCCTCATTCCTGTTCTGGAACGAGCAGGTAAACACCTTCATATAGCCTTCGTCCTGAAGAACCTTATATGAAGCGGTAAATCCTTCCTTTCCCTGAACGGCGGTAAGAAGTGTCTTTTTATAAACGGCTGCGGGATAAAAGACGGAAAGGAATCTCCTGCAGATAAGCTCATATACATCCGCACTCAGCTTGCTGAGGCTCGAAAGATTTCCGAGTCCCTGTCCGGTGGGAATTATCGCATAGTGGTCTGTTATCGCTTTGTCATTACAGTACTTGGTCTTGGCGATGCTTTTCCATGAATCACCGGCAAGCACTTCCGCAGCCTCGGCGCTGACCTTGGCATAGCCCTTCAGACCGCCGATGTTTTTATTAATTTCTTTGCATACTGCGGTTGAAAGAACTCTGGCATCCGTTCTGGGATAGGTGGTCAGTTTCTTTTCATAAAGCTCCTGTGCGATATTAAGAGTATCCGAGGGGGATATCTTGAAAAGCTTGGAGCATACATTCTGAAGCTCGGCGAGGTTAAATAAGAGCGGAGGATTCTTCTTTTCGGTCTTTCTCGAAATCTCGGTCACCTCTGCCGTCTGATCGGGAAGTGCCTTAAGACCGCTTATGAGCTTTTCGGCCGCAGCTCTTTCCTTAAAGCCGTTATCCTTATACAGAAGCGGAGATGCGTAATACTCCGAGGATTCGAAAACCTTCCAGGTGAGGTCCGCGGGAACATCACCGATACTGCCCTTCATGATGACCTTGTAAAAGGGAGTCTTTACGAAATTCCTTATCTCCTGTTCCCTTCTTACGACTATTCCGAGAACGCAGGTCATTACACGGCCGACCGTAACTGTCAGTCTGTCGAGTCCCAATAGTCCCGCACATTTTCTTGAATACTTGAGGGTAAGAGCTCTCGTGAAATTGATGCCCATCAGGTAGTCTTCCTGAGCCCTGAGATAAGCGGCATCGGAAAGATTGTCATAGAAGGACCAGTCCTTGGCTTCTCTTATGCCTCTGAGTATCTCTTCGTCAGTCTGTGAATCTATCCAGACTCTTTTCCTGGGCTTTTCCGCGGGAACCTGTGCTTCCATATCGACGAGTCTGTAGATATATTCTCCTTCACGTCCGGAGTCGGTACAGATATATATGCAGGCGATATCTTCCCTGTTAAGAAGTCTTTTAACTATCTCAAACTGTTTTCTTACATTATCAATAACCTGATACTTGTAAGCATCAGGAATAAAAGGTATGGTGTCATACCTCCACATCTTTAAGGCCGGGTCGTATTCTTCGGGGTAACTCATTGATACTAGATGACCGACACACCAGGTGATGACACTGTTTTCACCCTCAAAGAAACCGTCTCCTTTACGCATGTTCTCATGAAGAGCCTGTGAGAACTGACCTGCGACACTTGGTTTTTCGGTTATATAGAGATTCTTAGGCAATTGAAGACCCTTTAATTTTTCATGTGGCAGAGAAGCTCATCCACCTTCTCGGCAGGAAGAGGCTTTCCGAGATAGAATCCCTGAATGACATCACAGCCTGCCATCGCAAGATAATTAAACTGCCTCTCGTTCTCAACACCCTCGGCAACGGTTTCAAAGCCCATTGCATGAGACATATTGAGAATGGATTCGGTGATTATCTTCGTTGAAGCATCATCAAGGATGGTATCTATAAAGCTCTTATCAACCTTAAGAGTATCGATCGGGAACTTCTTAAGGTATGAAAGAGATGAATAACCGGTTCCGAAATCATCGAGTGAAATACTTACACCGTGATTTCTGAGCGTTGTGAGCTTGGCGGTAACGGAATCAAAATCATCGATGAGGATACTCTCGGTTATCTCAAGCTCAACATCCGAAGGCTGAACATTATGCTCAACGATCAGATCCATTATGGTATCCACAAAATCTTCCCTCTTATACTGGAGGGCTGAAATATTAATGGACAGCTTGAAATGGATATCATAATAGTCGCACCATTTCTTGTACTGTCTGAGTGATTCGGATACAACAAATTTACCGATGGAAACGATCAGACCGTTCTTCTCGGCAATGGGAATGAAAACGGAAGGAGGGATCATGTTACCGTCATCATCCTTCCATCTTATAAGAGATTCCACGCCTCTGAGCTTTCTTGTCTTGGCATGATACTGAGGCTGGAAATACAGTATGAAATTATTGTTGAAAGCAGCTTCCTTGAGCTTGTTCTCGATATCAACATTCTTAAGGAAATCGTCAAGGATAGGAGCTTCGAAATACTGGATCGAATTCTTGCCGTTCTTCTTGCAGTTGTAAACAACGATATCCGCACAGTTGATAAGATCGAGAGCGGAATTTCCCGCTTCGGGATACTCGGCAACACCGACGCTTGCGGTAAGATCTACCTCAAGACCGGTACTCATGGTAAATCCGTCGGCAAATCTCTTCTTGAGCTCACGGTAATACTTATCGACGGAGAAGGTTCCGGTCGAATCGTATATTGCGACACAGAAAATATCATTATTGATGTGGCAGCAGATAATACGGTCCTTGACCATGGTCCCCTTAAGATAGGAACCTACCTGCTGAAGAAGCTCGTCACCGATGATGATACCCTGAACATCATTGATCTTCTTGAAATCATCGATATCGATCATGAGGATCGACACCTTGCAGCCTTCCTTATCGGCTCTTGTAAGGAAATCGGTAAGAAGCGATACGAAATAGTTACGGTTATAAATACCGGTCATCGTATCGTAATAAGCCATGTAAAGAAGGTCGGAACTGGTGGCCTTCTCCTTGGTTATGTTCATGAATGTAACGATCTTGTCTAAAATGCCTTCGCTCGATTCGATCCTGGTGATGATACGGTACCAGGTATGTTCGTCGGCAGATCTGAATTCGCAGGTCGCGTATTTCTCGTTGTTCTTCTCGGGATATAAATTCTGAAGGAAAGTATCTCTGTCCTCTTCAAGGATCTTATCAAGCAAAACATCCAGATCCTTGACGCGATAAAGCTTCATACCGAACATGCTCTCAAAGGAACCGAAGGTAAGAAGATCATCGCTGTCAAGGGACTGGTAGATAAATCCGTAGTCAGAAGATTCGCATACAAGTCTGTAGATATGCTCGCTCTTCGTGAGACTCTCATTCTGTGCTTTTAAAAGATCGAGTTGAAAAGTGTTGTCCATTATATCCTTTCGGGAACGGGTATTTTATTTTGCGCTTATATAGCCCTTAGCCTTAAGAAGCTCAGCGCAGAGAACCGCACCGCCTGCGGCACCTCTTACGGTATTGTGTGAAAGTCCTACGAACTTCCAGTCGAAAATGGTATCTTCACGGAGTCTTCCGATGCTGATGCCCATTCCGTTCTCATAATCAACATCAAGCTTGACCTGAGGTCTGTTGTCCTCCTCGAGGTACTGGATGAACTGCCCCGGAGCGCTGGGAAGTCCGAGCTTCTGAGGTTCACCGGAGAATGAAACCATCTTCTCGATGAGCTCTTCCTTGGAAACCTTCTTTGCAAGATTTACAAATACCGAAGCGGTATGTCCGTTGAGGACGGGAACTCTGATGCACTGTGAGGTGATAAGGGGAGCCTGAGCGGGAACGATGACGCCGTTCTCGATATTTCCCCAGAGTCTTAAAGGCTCTTTCTCACTCTTTTCTTCCTCGCCGCCGATGTAAGGAATAACATTCTCGATCATCTCGGGCCAGTCCTTAAAAGTCTTGCCGGCACCCGAGATTGCCTGGTAGGTTGAAACAACAACCTGGGTAGGCTCGAACTCCTTCCATGCGGTAAGCACGGGAGCATATGACTGGATCGAGCAGTTGGGCTTAACTGCGATGAAGCCTCTGGTCGTTCCGAGTCTCTTCTTCTGATACTCGATAACATCGATATGGGATGCATTGATCTCGGGTACGATCATGGGAACGTCAGGAGTCCAGCGGTGTGCACTGTTATTGGACACAACGGGGATCTCAGCCTTCGCATACTTTTCCTCGATAGCCTTGATCTCGTCCTTGGTCATATCGACCGCACTGAATACAAAGTCGATATCCTTAACGACTTCCTCTACATTCGATACATCCTTTACAACTATATTCTTTACAGCTTCGGGCATGGGAGTCTGCATCTTCCATCTGTCACCGATAGCTTCTTCATAAGTCTTGCCGGCACTGCGGGGTGATGCTGCGATCACCTTTACCTCAAACCAGGGATGGTTCTCGAGAAGAGAGATAAATCTCTGTCCTACCATGCCCGTTCCGCCAAGTATACCTACTCTCAATTTGTCGCTCATAATATCTCCTCCAAAATCACTTCAAAAAATCATCAAGCGGATCTTTTAATACCGCGTTATCTTTAATGAATTTCTCACAAGAATCTATTTCAGCCGCCATGGCCTCCGGTCCGGGTGCACCTTTTGTGGATCTTCCTGCGACGCAGGTCTTAATGCTGACCGCATCGTAAAAATCCTCATCGATGATATCTGAAAGCTTCTTAAGATCATCAAGGCTCATCTCATCAATGGTGATCCCCTTATCTATGCATTCAAGAACCATTCTTCCGATGACGGAATGTGCATCCCTGAAGGGCATTCCTTTTCCTACCAGATAATCTGCGGCATCTGTGGCATTTGTGAATCCACCCGCCGCACTCTTTTCCATGATGTCCTCATTGAACTTCATGCTGCGGAGCATTCCCTCATACAGGTCGATGCAGCTGCAGGCGGTGTCCATCGCATCAAAGGCGCCTTCCTTGTCTTCCTGCATATCCTTGTTATACGCAAGCGGAAGTCCCTTCATGGTGGTAAGGAGTCCCATAAGGCTTCCGTATACCCTTCCGGTCTTGCCTCTGATAAGTTCGGCAATATCGGGATTCTTCTTCTGGGGCATGATGCTCGATCCTGTGGAATAAGCATCATCTATCTCAACGAATCTGTATTCATTGGTATTCCAGGTGATGATCTCTTCGCACGATCTGGACATATGCATCATGACGATCGAAAGAGCATCAAGGAATTCTATCAGATAATCCCTGTCGGATACGGAATCCATCGAGTTTTCGGTAGCCCTGTCAAATCCGAGTTTCTTAGCCGTATATTCCCTGTCGAGGGGATATGTGGTTCCGGCAAGTGCTCCGGCTCCCAGAGGACATTCGTTCATCCTCTTATAGATATCGGAAAGTCTCTTCCTGTCACGTTTAAACATCTCAAAGTATGCGCCCATATGATGAGCCAGTGTGACGGGCTGAGCCTTCTGGAGATGCGTGAATCCGGGCATGTAGGTGGAAACATTGGCCTTCATGATCCCAAGGATAGTCTCAAGAAGCTTTTGAAGAAGCGCATCTGCCTGACAGATCTCACCTCTTACATACATTCTCATATCGAGAGCTACCTGATCGTTCCTGCTCCTTCCGGTATGAAGCCTCTTTCCGGCATCGCCGATCCTTTCGGTAAGTACCGCTTCGCAAAAGGAATGAACGTCTTCGTATTTATCGGTGATCTCAAGAGCTCCGCTTAAGACATCAGAATAAATGCTCTTTAAGCCTTCTTCGATCTTCCTGCCGTCCTCTTCGGAAATGATACCCTGAGCGGCAAGCATAGAGGAATGTGCGATACTTCCGCACACATCCTGCCTGAGCATCCTCTTATCGAAGCCTATGGATGCATTGAAAGCATATACTTTTTCGTCGGTAGGTTTGGTGAACCTGCCCCCCCATAACTGTGCCATAGACATACCTTTCTCAAATTAATACATTTAATCTATTTTCTTAAAAATATGAGCTTATGTCAACAAATATCTGCACTTATATATGTTAAAATTTGCTAAATTTTTAAACATAAAAAATCGTCCGAAAGTTTTCGGACGATCAAGCCGGAAAGGGGACTCGAACCCCTGACCTAGGCATTACGAATGCCTCGCTCTACCAACTGAGCCATTCCGGCGTACAGGCGGAAAAGTTAAAGCTTTTCCGCCTCATCAAGACGACTGTTTGATTATATATACCGCCCCGCCAAAAATCAAGTCACTTCTTACTCTTTTTGATGGGAGTATAGTTCCTTATCCTCTGTTCGATGACCTTTTCAAGTTCGGCCTCGGTATAAGGTATGAATTTCATGATTATAAGACTCTGAGGACGTATCTTTACCGATATTGACTGGGTCCGGCCGTCAAGGCGCTTATCGGTAGCTTTCCTTACGGTTCTGGATACGGAGGACGAACCGCCGTAGGACTTGTCATCCGTGGTAAAGATCTCCTTGTACTTGCCCTCGTAAGGAACTCCGGTCTGGAAGTTCTGTTCTATTCCGGAGAAATTGGCGATGACGACGAGCATATCCTCGGGATCGTCTGTCTTTCTCACATAAGAGATGCAGCACTGCTCCTCGTTCATATTGCTGAGCCACTCGAAACATTCCGGATCGGATTCATTGCATCTGAGGGCGGGTTCGCTCTCATAAAGAGAGTTAAGGTCTGAAAGGATCCCGGAATAAGCCGTGCCGAATGTCTCTCCGAGAAGCTTCTTGCCGGGATGCGTATAGAGATAACCGAGCGAAAGCCTCAGCTGTGACTCTTTGGCTGCATCATCACCGGGAAGCAGCTCTTTGACGGGGCCGAGCTCCGCAGTCTTTTCTTTTCCCGCAAAAGGAAGGATATAATCATCGACAAAAGCGTAAGTGAACGCATCGGCAATGCAATGGAGATTGGGACCCCTGAACAGAGGGTCCATACCGATGAAGTTTCTGTAATCATCGAAGAAAACATCATTTTGTTTGTAGTCGAATCCGAAACCGTCATCGGAAACCGGATCGGTGATGCCGGGATGGAGAGACGAATCCTCGGCAATAAGGATGAAGCCGGGATACTTTTTCCTGATCTCGGAATTGAACTTTTTGATAAACGCTATTGCGTCTATATTCTCATTTCCGCCGTAGATATTGGGAACCCACTCGGTCTTGCTGTAATCGAGATAAAGCATTCTGGCAAGTCCGATCACCCTGAGTCCGTCGATGCCGAATCTGTCCACAAGTCCGAAACCGGACGACATAAGGAAATTGCTGACAAATTCACTCGAATAATTGAACAGGCATGCATCGATATCGTAAGCAATGCCCTGTCTGGGATCGAAATGCTCAAAAAGACCGGTTCCGTCAAACCTGTACAGTCCGGAGTCTTCGGAGGCAAAGTAAGAAGGAACCCAGTCGAGGATGACTCCCACTCCCTCATCGTGAAGTGTCTTTACGAGTGTGACAAACTCCTCTTCGCATCCGAGTCTCGGATCGACCGCAAAATATGAAATGGTCTTGTCGGATGACCTTCTTGAAGATGAAAGGATATTTCCTATGCTGACATGGGTATAGCCGCACTCCCTGCATACGACTGACAGCTCTTTGGTCATATTGGCAAATGCAGAAGCATCACCCGACACATATCTGTAAGGATCGGCCTGATAAACGCTGAATGCTGTACACTTCTTGCTCTTTGCGTTTGAAAGAGGTTTTAATGACTTTGAAGAATCACCTCCGACAACGGAAGTGAACTCATTATCGGCGCTGATCTTTGAAGCGAAAGGATCAACGGATCTGTGGATCTCATAATTTCTGTACTTGATCTCGTAGCAATATGAGTCGCCTTCCTTTACGCCGGGAATGAAGAGCTCAAATACTCCGAGGTCCCCTCTTTTACACATCTGATGGATGCGTCCGTCCCAGGAATTGAAATCGCCGATAACACTGATCCTCATCGCAGAAGGAGCATATACGGCAAAAAGAGCACCTTCCTCTCCGTCAAGGGTCATTGTCCTCGCACCGAGCACTGTCTGGGCATCCGTGCATGTTCCTTCGGTGATCTTCCGGATATCGGACTCAGCGAGGATCTCTTTATGCCTGTACGGATCGCCGCACCTTAAGACCTTCTTTTTGAGGGTGCGTCCGTCCTCCTGCCTCTTTTCAAATGTAACGACGTATGTATATGCGCCGGGATCCCTGGTAGGAAGAAGCGATGCATAGAAGCCGTCATCATCGGCAACCTCCATCCTGGTCTCGCAATAATCTCCCGTCTCACCGCGGTCCTTCCATTTAACGACCACGGAATCGGAACCGGGAAAATACGCCTGGAGAAGTGTGGTCTGCCCTTTGGCGTGAGGTCCGAGCAGATCCTGAGGATGTGAGCATTCGGAATAGATGACCTCCTCAATGAACGCCCAGTCCATCAGTTTATACAGCCTTTTATTCATTACAAAATCCCCCTAAAGAAATGATCAGTCGATCTTATGAAGGAACAGTCCGCTCCTGAGCTTGGGCTCAAACCATGTTGACTTCGGGGGCATCAGAAGTCCCTTATCGGCAACATTGAAAAGCTCCTCGATCGATGTAGGGAACATAGAGAAAGCAACGGTCATATCCTCGCTGCATCTCTTCTCAAGTTCCTTAAGCCCGCGGATGCCGCCGACAAAATCGATCCTCTTATCCGTGCGGGGATCTCCTATGCCGAGTACGGGCCCGAGCAGTCCGTCCTGAAGAACGGAAACATCAAGTCCCTTTACGGGATCGTCTGATTTAAGATCATGGTGCGCGCGAAGCTTATACCACTTACCGTCAAAATACATACCGAACAGGCCCTTATCCTCGGGAGAATAAAGCTTCTTCGCATCGCAGACTTCGAATCTGTCTATAACCTCATTGAAGAACTGTACCTCGGAAAGACCGTTCAGATCCTTAACAACCCTGTTATAATCAAGGATCTTCAGTTCATCTCCGGGGAAGATAACGCTGAGGAAATAGTTGAATTCCTCGTCACCTGTATATCCGGGATTCTCCTCTCTTCTCTTGAGTCCAACCTTTACCGCACTGGCACATCTGTGGTGTCCGTCGGCAATGTAGAGTGAATCCATATCGGAAAACGCAAGCCTGATCGCTTCAACCTTCTCCGCATCCTTCACGGAAAAGACCCTGTGTCTGATCCCGTCCTCCGAAGTAAAGTCGCAATCGGGGTCGCTTTTCTTGACCGCAGTGATGATCGCTGAGAGAATATCATTCTTTCTGTAAGCAAGGAAAATGGGGCCGGTCTGGAAACCGGTAATATCTACATGGTTGATGCGGTCCTGTTCCTTATCGGCACGTGTATTTTCATGCTTTTTGATGACGCCGCTCTGATAATCATCTATGGAAGCGCAGGCAACTATGCCCGTCTGTGAACGGCCGTCCATCGTAAGCTCATAAAGGTAATATCCGGGAGCGCCTTCATCCCGGACGAATCGTCCGTCCGCTATCCTTTCACGGATCATATCGGCAGCCTTGGCATAAACCCTGGGATCGTATGTATCGACATCATCGGAAAACTGGGTCTCTGCCCTGTCGATGGCAAGGAAGCTCTCGGGATTTTCCTTAACGATCTCTACGCTCTCGGCGCGGTTATAAACATCATAGGGAAGTGCTGCGATAACGCTCTCCATACCTTTCTTAGGTCTGTAAGCGTTAAAAGGTCTTACATCAGCCATTGATCAGATCACCTTTCGATTAGATTTATCCGCACCTCGCGGATTTCATAGACTTTTTTATTTTATCATCATTAAAATGTTCAAACAAGCATAAGGCTGTGCTATAATTACAAAAAACAGGGGGCGTTAAAATGACTACCGAACAAAGAGAGATGCTCAAAAGGATCAATGATTATGCCAACGAGGTAATGCCGGACATCGATCCTCAGAAAACTCCGATATCCTACCAGCTCGACAAGCTCACTCCCATCATGAAGAAGATCGGTGAGGAGCAGGACAAATCCCTGAGCGATGTCTTTATCGAATATATGGACCTGGCAAGCGAGTTCGCGATGGAAATGGAGAACAAGCTGCAGGAAAGCCTCAAGGACATCGAAGACGACGATAAGAAATAATGCATGAGTCAGGAGATAATTTCTCCTGACTTTTTTGTTTCTAACGCGGGTCCTGCCGCTATGTATGAGTCTTCTCGCTTTTCGTCGTCAGGCGCGAAACTTGTTCGACATAAGTTTCTGCTCATGCCGCAGGCCATTCACTTCGTTCAGGCCAGGCGTCCGTTTCTAACGCAGACGACGAAGCTCAAATCCTCATACAATCCGCGTCACCCGCATGTATAAAATAAGAGTCAGGAGAAGTTATCTCCTGACTCTTTCTTATTTGGTAAAGTATCAGCCTTTTACGACTCTGACGCGGATAACGCCTTCGGCTGCTGCGAGCTTATCAACGAGTGACTCGGTGGGAACGTCGTCAAGGTCGAGAAGGGTTACCGCATAATCTCCTCTGGACTTGTTCATCATATCGGAAATGTTGATCTTCTCTGCACCGATAACTGCGGTGAACTGGGTGATCATGTTAGCCTGATTCTTGTGGAATACGGCGATTCTTCCCTTGTTGTCGCAGGGACCCATGTCAATTGCGGGGTAGTTAACGGAATTCTTGATGTTTCCGTTGTTGAGGTAATCCATGATCTCTGCAACCGCCATCTTAGCACAGTTGTCCTCGGACTCTTCGGTACTTGCTCCGAGATGGGGAGTAAGGATGACACCGGGCTGTCCTGCTGTGGTGGGGTTGGGGAAATCGGATACGTATCTTGCAACCTTGCCGTTCTTGAGAGCCTCGAGCATATCGGTCT
>JAGCRJ010000158.1 GCA_017964745.1 Lachnospiraceae bacterium | reverse complement strand
TTTTTCTGATCGGAATAAGGCATTCTTACGCTTTCTTTTCGCTGCGGAGCTTTTCTGCGAAGCGGGCAAATCTCTTCATTGCCTCTTCGAGTCTTTCGAGTGAATATGCATAGGATATTCTCAGATATCCTTCACCGCTGTCGCCGAATGCGGTTCCGGGAACCGCGGCAACCTTTTCCTCCCTCAGGAATCTCTCGGCAAATTCCTCACTGGTCATGCCGAATTCCTTGATGCAGGGGAATACATAGAATGCGCCGAAAGGTTCGAAGCACTCGATTCCCATCTCCCTGAACGCATTGAGCAGGAATCTTCTGCGCCTGTTGTAGCTTTCACGCATCATATCAACATCCGCATCGCCGTTTTTGAGAGCTTCTATTGCGGCATACTGGCTGGTGGTCGGTGCGCACATGATGGCGAACTGATGGATCTTGGTCATCTGTGCGATGATGTTCTCCGGTCCGCACGCATATCCGAGCCTCCATCCGGTCATGGCATAGGCCTTGGAGAATCCGTTGATGAGAATGGTGCGCTCCTTAAGTCCGGGAAGCGAGACGATCGATACATGCTTTCCCTTGTAGGTAAGCTCGCTGTAGATCTCGTCGGAGATCACATAGAGGTCGTGCTTTACGATGACCTCGGCGATAGCCTCGAGATCGCTCTTTTCCATGATGGATCCCGTGGGATTGTTGGGGAAAGGAAGGATAAGGATCTTGGTCTTATCGGTTATCTTTTCCTCGATCTCTTCGGGGGTAAGGCGGAATTCGTTCTCTGCCTTAAGGTCGATTATAACGGGAACGGCTCCCGTCAGAACGGCACAGGGCTCGTATGATACATAGCTGGGCTGGGGAATAAGAACCTCGTCTCCGGGGTTGCACATTGCCCTGAGTGCCATGTCGATACCCTCGGATCCGCCGACCGTGATGAGTACCTGCTTTAAGGGATCGTAGGTCACCTTCTGGGTACGGTAAATATAATTGCAGATCTCTTCCCTGAGCTCTTTCAGTCCGGCATTCGAGGTATAGAAGGTACGTCCCTTTTCAAGAGCATAGATGCCTTCATCCCTTATATGCCACGGTGTGTCAAAGTCAGGCTCGCCGACGCCGAGTGAAATGGCGTCCTTCATCTCGCTGACTATATCGAAAAATTTTCTTATGCCCGAAGGCTTTATATCTACTACTTTCTTTGCTAGAGGGTCTCTCATGGTGTAACTATCTCCCTGGTGTCTTCTTTCTTTTTGCCGAGTATCGTTCCGTGATCCTTGTACTTCTTGAGAATGAAGTGGGTCGCGGTTCCTGTTACGGTCTCAAGCGCGGAAAGCTTCTCGGATACGAATCCGGATACTTCCCTGATGGTCTTGCCTTCGAGGATGACCATGAGGTCATATCCGCCGGCCATAAGGTATACGCTCTCAACCTCGGGGTAATTGTAGATACGCTCCGCAATATTGTCGAAGCCCTGTCCTCTCTGGGGTGTTACCTTGACCTCGATGAGTGCGGTAACGATCTCGGTGGACAGATTATCCCAGTTAACCATGGTATGGTAACCGCAAATGGTGCCGTCAATCTCAAGCGCCTTAAGCTCCGCCGCCACCGCGTCCTCGGTGACCCCCAGCAGTACCGCCAGTTCCTTGGTGCCGATGCGGCTGTTTTTTTCGATGATACGGAGCAGTTCTTCGCGGAATTCCATATTTGCCTCCTGAATTGATACTTTTTATTTATTCACCCGGTCTGTTCAGACAGGAACTGACCGAGCCGTTGAACACTATCTTGTCCCTGCCTTCGCAGGTATTTCCGATGAGCTTCATATCCTCGGGATAAGGAAATGTGTATAGTCCCATCTCCAGATCCGCAGATTCAAGCTCATATATGTCGAGCCCGAGAGCTTCGGCCGTCTCAACCGCCTCCTGCTCGAGCGGGATATCCCTGAGCGATACCTTAAATCCGGTCTCTTCTCCGAGCTCCCATAAAAGAGTGTGCATTCCGGGCCTGACCTCGGATCCCGAATATCTTTCAAGTACGGACGATGCCCATTTTACGAGCTTGTTCCAGGTGTATTCCCTGAGCCCTTCGGGAACTCCCTGAGTTTCCATACAGGCTTTTGCCGCACCGTAAGATCCGGCATATCCCCTGACCATGATAGAAAAAGAGGCGCCGTTAGTCCCAGCGCCATTACAATTATTCATTCTGTAGACCCCCGGCGCACGGTTCGCATTGAATCAGCCAAATGCAGATGCTATAATCGGTACTATCATTGCAAGCGCAAGCAGT
>JAGCRJ010000157.1 GCA_017964745.1 Lachnospiraceae bacterium | reverse complement strand
GGGGACGGCTGAACTCGGCGATATAGGAATCGAGGGTGTAGCCGTAATATGAAAGCAGTGTCTCGGAATCGATGCCGTACATTGCCGCACTGCTCTCGACTGACTTGAGCACAAGTGCATCATATGCATCGACAAGCTCCTGAGGAAAGGCTGCCTTTTCGGTAACTATGGTCGAAAGGTTCTGGGTGATAAGGGACTGGACATTCTCCCTGTCATATGCCTTGACCTGCTTGACGAGCTCCTCACGGCACATCTCCCTGAGATCCTCTTCGGTCTCGATTGGATCGGTTCCCTCGTCGCGGTTGTCATTGGCGGTTGCAAGGATGGAATCGATGGTGATGATACCGTTTACGGTACAGGTGAAGATAACTTCCTGTCCGGCAAGATCCTCGGCATGATACTCCTCGGGGAAAGTAAGGGGAAGGTCGATCTCTTCGCCGGGCATAACACCTACAAGTCCCTCCTCAAATCCGGGAATAAAGGTTCCGGAACCTATCTTGAGAAGGTATCCTTCGGCGGTTCCTCCTTCGAACGCAACGCCGTCCTTGGTTCCGCAGTAGTTGAGGCTTACGGTATCACCGTCATGAACCTCCCTGTCGGTCACATAGTTGGCGGGATCCACCATGTTGGCATAATCATTAAGGAAGGTCATGTATGCGTAATCGATATCTTCCTCGGTAAGATCGTAGGGCTCATAGTCGATGGTGAGCGAACGGTAATCTCCCACCTCGACATACTGACTCATATCATAGTCAAATACGGTAACGGATTCGCCGAGATCTGCGGGAGCGGTCACCTCCACAGTATTGCCGGAAACATCCGTGAATACGTTCTCGTCACCGGAGCATGCGCTGAGGCTGAGCAGTGAAAGAACAGTAAATAATGCAACGATTCTTCTTTTCATAATATGATCACTTTCTAAAAATCTTCTTAAATATAAGCGTATCACACGCAATTGTACCACCTTAAGGTCCTGCGTACAAACAAATTATTGATAACAGAGCCTTTGTTTGCTACAATGCATTTTTGAAAGAGGTGACTTATGGGTAAAGCAGCGATAATAGCAATCATAGTTCTTGTAATACTTATAGCGGTTCTCATTGTCCTTTATTTTGTAGGAAAGAAGATGCAGAAGAGGCAGGATGAGAACAATGCCATGCTTCAGGCCAACAAGCAGTATGTTTCCATGCTGATAATAGATAAGAAGCGTATGAAGATAAGGGATGCCGGCCTTCCCCAGGCAGTTCTGGACCAGACGCCCAAGGCGCTCAGAGGTTCCAAGATGCCCATCGTCAAGGCCAAGATCGGTCCCCAGATCATGTCACTTATCTGTGACGAGAAGATCTTCGAAGACGTTCCCGTCAAAAAGGAAGTAAAGGCCGCTGTCAGCGGTATCTACATCCTCGAGGTAAAGGGACTCCACGGCAAGACCGTTACCGAGAAAGCTCCCAAGAAGGGCTTCAAGGCATGGGTGGACAGGCTTCAGGAAAAGGCAGGAGCAAAGCCCATCAAATAATTACAGGCAAAAAAAGGAGAATCCGTCCGGATTCTCCTTTTTTGTTCGGTGAACAGGGGGACGGTTCCTCCGTTCATTATTTCCTTTTGCCGTACAGGGCATTCATCGTCTCTTCCTCTCGTTCCATGCGGATCTGGCGGATGATCGACCTGCGCTGGTTATCGATATGCTCTCCCGCAGCCTCGGCCGCGATCTCGGCATTTCTCTTTTCTATGGCATT
>JAGCRJ010000156.1 GCA_017964745.1 Lachnospiraceae bacterium | reverse complement strand
TTACCCGTGATATCCGTAACAAAGCTTCTCATGATCGTGCTCATATTCTGGTAGCATTCCCTGACATCGGCTCTTCCGTGGGCAAGGTCATATTTGCATTTATCGATCTGCTTTATTGTCTGATTCCTTATGTACTCGATGGGAGGCTTCTTGGCAGGCTTCGGAGCCTTGTATTTCTTAACCCTTTTCTTGAGCCTGAACCTGAAGAGCGTCACAAAGAAGCCTGCGGAGATGATAAGGATCACACCTCCGAGGATCAGCCAGATGATATTCAACATCATCTCCGGTTGCATGTTAACCGTAAATTCCACTGTGACCTCTTTCAAACATATTGATTACACTGTCAACAACTTCGGACTGCCTGCTTATGCGTTCAAACACGATGCGGTTTCTGAGAGCATCAAGCTTAAAACGTTCAAGGATGCTGTTTCTCTCACGCTCTTCCGCTTTCTTAAGAGCCCGGCTTCCGGAAAGGAATCCGTCAACATAATTCTCCCCAACTCTGTCGTAAACCCTTCGTCCCGTAACGGGAGCATCATCGATGCAGATAAAGTAGACATCGTTCTTATCCGTCATACGCAGAAGGGTTTCGCTCTCGACCGTCTTAAGTCCGGAAAGATCCGTTATGACAAAGATGATCATCCTGCGCGTGATAAATGCACGGAGCGAATCCATGATAAGGGAGTTCATATCGGATTCGGGATCTTCAAAGATAGCTTCCCCGTATGTATGGAGGAGCTTTTCAACGCTTATGCCGCCCGATCCGAAGGGAGTGTAAAGCTGACCCTTCTTTCCCGAGCACGCAAAGCCGACATCCGCGCCCTGCCTGCCGAGGAGGTAATCAAGTACTCCCGTCGTCATCAGCGCGATGTCCGATTTGTGATCACCTTTCGGAGTATCGGCATCCATCTTGGCACCGGTATCCCCGATGATCAGTACACTGTGCTTTTTCTCTGCGATATATCTTCTGACCAGAATAGAATCGGTCCTGGAAGAACACTTCCAGTCGATCGATGTGATATCGTCACCGGGCGTATAGTCCTTAAGATCATGAAACTCAAGGCTCTTACCCATATAAAGCGAACTGTAACCCCCGTCAAGAATGTTCGTAGTCTTGCGGGTGGTGTACAGGACCGCATCTTTGCTTATACCGACCAGATAATCGTAATCAATTTCCATTAGGGTGCCTTCAATGCTCCTGTGATTCCATCAATTATCATTTCAACGGTTACCTTGTCGGCAATGGCGGAATAGTTGAGTGCTATGCGGTGGCGGAGTACGGATCTTGCCATCCTCTTGACATCATCGGGCACGACATAGGTTCTTCCGTTAAGGAGAGCTGTTGCCTTGGCGGTCTTAAGGAATGCGATGGATGCTCTGGGGCTTGCTCCCATCTTCACGTAAGCCGCGGTCTTCTCACCGAGAAGTCTTGCGGGGCCTCTGGTTGCGGTAACTATCGCGGAGATGTACCACTTGATGCTCTCGTCCGCGTAAACCTTGTCGGTTATATCCTGAAGCCTGTCGATGTCGCTTATGTTCATTACGGCAGGTCTCTTTTCGAATGCGTGATTCTCTATTCTGTTGAGGATCTCAACCTCATCGGCCGCGATCGGGTAGGAAATGACTTCCTTGATCATGAAACGGTCCGTCTGGGCTTCGGAAAGGGGATATGTTCCCTCCTGCTCTATAGGGTTCTGGGTTGCGATGACTATGAATACATCCTCGGGCATGCGATAGGTCTGGGTTCCGATCGTTACCTGATGCTCCTGCATGGCCTCGAGCATTGCGGACTGTGTCTTAGCAGAGGATCTGTTGACCTCATCGAGAAGAACGAAGTTGGCAAATACGGGACCGAGC
>JAGCRJ010000015.1 GCA_017964745.1 Lachnospiraceae bacterium | reverse complement strand
CAATCTTCGCAATCATCATCTTTGCAATAGTAAGATGGATCCTTTACCTTGCATCCGACAAGAGAGCAGCCAGGAAGGCTGCAAAGCGTGCAAAGAAGCAGAAGGCTCAGTACGAAGCATATCAGAATACGATGAATACTCTTACAAACGCAGAGCCTGTTACCGGTCAGACCGCTCCCAAGACCGATGCGCCTGCCGAAAATAAAGAGAATAAATAATTTATGCGGGTGAACGCGGGGACGGTTCCTGCGTTCACCCAAAAGGAATATAAAGTGTCTGAAAAGAAATCCGGTTTTGTCGGTGTTATCGGCAAAGCAAACGTGGGCAAATCCACATTGGTAAATTCAATAGTCGGTCAGAAGATCGCGATCACCTCTCCCAAGCCACAGACCACCCGCAAGAAAGCAAGGGCGGTATTTACGGATGAAAGAGGTCAGATCGTATTTTTGGACACACCCGGGATCCATAAATCCAGGTCAAAGCTCGGTGACTATATGATGTCGAGCGCATGGAGCACCTTTGCCGATGCCGATGTGATCCTCTGGATGGTGGAGCCTTCCGATATCTTTACGGATACGGAAGAACTGATCTGTACCAAACTGAACACTCTGGAATGCCCCATCATACTTGTCATCAACAAGACGGATACCATATCAAAGGACAGGCTTCTGGAATTCATTGCTTCGTACAGCACGCATATGGATTTTGACGAGGTGGTTCCGATATCTGCTTTAAAAGGAAAGAATGTCGACGACCTTGTGGATACCGTATTTAAGTATCTTCCCGAAGGCGAGCCCTTCTACGATGAGGACACGATAACCGACCAGCCCGTCAAACAGATAGCTGCGGAGATCATCAGGGAAAAGGCTCTTATGTGCCTCGGAGAGGAGGTTCCTCACGGACTTGCCGTTGCCATAGATCAAATGAAATACGATAACGGAATGTACAATATCGATGCCACGATCTATTGCGAGAGGGATTCCCATAAAGGAATGATCATCGGAAAGGGCGGAAGCAAGTTAAAGGAGATCGGTTCCAAGGCACGCCCCGAGATAGAAGAGCTCTGTGAGAGCAAGGTTTTCCTGAAGCTCTGGGTCAAGGTTAAGAAGGACTGGAGAGACTCGGATATACTTTTAAAGAATTTCGGATTTGACAAGTCGCAGTTATGAAAGATTTCTTTACCTGTACCGGAATGGTCTTAAGATCCAGACCCGCCGGTGAAAACGACAGACTTATAACACTGCTTGCGGGTACGGAAGGAAAGCTCAACGTATTCGTAAGGGGCGCCAGAAAACCTTCCTCCCGTTTCGCAGCGTCTTCCGAAACCTTTGCGTTCGGTGAGTTTAAGCTGAGCCACGGAACAAGTGCTTATTATCTGAACGACGCGGATATTTCGAATTATTTTGAAGAGTTCAGGACAGATATAGAGCTTGCGGCATATGCTTCATATTTTGACGAGATAGCCGATTACTACTGTGTCGAAGGCGATGATTCTACCGCCATGCTGGGGCTTTTGTATGCATCGCTCCTTGCTCTTCACAATCCCAATTTTTCATACAGACTAGTAAGATGCATTTTTGTCCTGAGAGCAATCGTACTTAACGGAGAATTTCCCGGTCTGCCTCAGGGAAGAAACTTTAACGAAGCGGTCATCGCAGCCATTGACCGTATCGAAAATGCGGATCTTCGTCATCTGTACACATTCAAACTGACAGAGCCCGCAGAGGAAGAACTCTTTAAACTGACCACGGAATATGAAAAGAGATTCATGGACCGTCGTTTTAAGTCACTGGAAGTGCTTGCCGCACTCTGAGATACTGTAATAGGAGGTAATTATGAAAAAGAAATTTGGACTTTTTGCCCTGTGCCTGTCGCTGATGCTTGCGGCATGCGGTGGGCCCGCACCTGCGGTTGAACCGGATGAGCCCGAAGAGAAAGATGAGATCTCCATCGAACTTTCCGATAAAAAAGTTTCGATCGAAGCGGGAGAAGAGGTTGAAGTTGAGATAGAGAATTATGACGATCTTTCCAAGGTCAAGGTTAAGGTTGAAGATGAAGATATCGCAGAGTGTGATATCGATGATGAGATCATTACCATTACCGGTATTTCCGAGGGAAAGACTAAAGTCATCGTCAGTGCAAAGGGTGCTGAGGATGTAAGTATTACCGTTAAGGTTACCGAGCCCGAATTACCCGTTGTTGTCACTCCCGCTGTACTTTTCCCCGAGACTCCCACATATGTTTATCATTTCGTGATGGATGAGGTTACCTGGTTCAGTATGCTTGACTGCGAACCCGGCTACGAGGAACTTGCGGAGTTTTTCGGAGATCTTCAGTTAAACATTAATTTCTATATGGATTTCACCAACACCACCGACACCTCCGGTGATGCCGTTCTTTACTTTGATGCTGCGGGATTCGGCAGAGATTTTACCGATGCACTTTCGGATGATGACAATTTCCGCCGGTTCGTCGAAATCCTGATGACTGCCGAAGGCTTCGATTATTATGACGATTCAATGTATGATCAGGTCGTTGATATGAAGGACGGACTTATCAGTGAACTCAGTGAGGAGATTACCGATGAACTGTCCGATTCCGAGAACATGTTTAAAATGACATGGAACCTTGACGCAAATGTTCTTACCCTCAAGACGGATTATGAAATTCATTCGGTAACGATCGATGAGTATGACGGATCGTTTACGCTTTCGCTTTACTCATATGATCTTCCCAATGATCCCTTGTTTGCAAACGGGCTTGATATGGTATTTTATCCCGATCGCTGATAGCATTTGAACGTTGAAAGGGTATGGCTGAAAAGCCGTACCCTTTTTTTGTGTCCGGAAAGCGGTCTGCAACACATTTTATGCCTTGAAGACCCTGCCCCGCTGTGATAAAATCTGCTCTGTATGTGAATATTTTTCCCTGAAAGGAAGAAAATTATGGAAAAGACAATGGACAAGATCGTTACTCTTGCGAAAGGAAGAGGATTTATATATCCCGGATCCGAAATTTACGGCGGACTTGCAAATACCTGGGATTACGGAAATCTTGGTGTTGAACTCAAGAATAATGTAAAGAGGGCATGGTGGCAGAAGTTTGTTCAGGAGAACCCCTATAATGTCGGTGTTGACTGTGCAATACTCATGAATCCACAGACATGGATCGCATCCGGACATCTCGGAAGCTTTTCCGATCCCCTTATGGATTGCAAGGAGTGCCACGAGAGATTCCGTGCCGATAAGATCATAGAAGATTTTGCCCAGGAAAACGGCATTACCCTTGAGTCATCCGTAGACGGATGGAGCCATGAGAAGATGATGGATTTCATCAGGGATAATTCTGTTCCCTGTCCGACATGCGGAAAGCATAATTTCACCGATATAAGAGAATTCAATCTTATGTTCAAGACATTCCAGGGCGTTACCGAGGATGCCAAGAGCGTTGTATATCTTCGTCCCGAGACCGCACAGGGAATATTTGTCAACTTCAAGAATGTTCAGCGTTCATCACGTAAGAAGGTTCCTTTCGGAATCTGCCAGATCGGTAAATCCTTCCGTAATGAGATCACACCCGGAAACTTTACCTTCAGAACCAGAGAGTTTGAGCAGATGGAGCTTGAGTTCTTCTGTAAGCCCGGAACCCAGACCGAGTGGTTCGAGTATTGGAGAAAGACCTGCTATGAATGGCTCCTTTCCCTTGGCATCAAAAAGGAAAACTTACGTCTCCGCGATCATGATCCCGAGGAGCTTTCTTTCTACAGCGATCATACAACCGATATCGAATACGCATTCCCGTTCACTGACTGGGGTGAGCTCTGGGGCATTGCATCCAGAACCGATTATGACCTTACAAGACATCAGGAGACTTCCGGCGAGCCCATGGAATACTTTGATGATGAGCTTAACGAGAAGTACATTCCCTATGTAGTTGAGCCTTCACTCGGTGCGGACCGCGTTGTTCTCGCATTCCTTTGCGAAGCATATGATGAAGAAAACCTCGGAACCGAAGAGGCACCCGACATCAGAACGGTGCTTCGTTTCCATCCCGCACTTGCTCCCGTCAAGATCGGTATCCTTCCTCTTTCCAAGAAGCTTAACGAGGGCGCCGAGAAGATCTATGCACAGCTTTCCAAGAAGTATAACTGTGAATTCGATGACAGGGGAAATATCGGAAAGAGATACCGCCGTCAGGATGAGATCGGTACTCCTTTCTGCATAACCTACGATTTCGATTCCGAGACCGATAACAAGGTAACCGTAAGATTCCGTGATTCCATGGAGCAGGAGAGAGTTGCCATAGCTGATCTCGATGCATATTTCGCAGATAAGTTCACGTTCTGAAGAACACGGAGATTTTAAGATGAAGAAGTTTACCTATAACGAATTAAGAAATGCATGGCTTGATTTCTATAAGGAAAGGGGACATGTCGATGTCGGCGCCGTATCTCTCGTATCCGACGGTTCTACCGGTGTTATGTTCAATGTCGCCGGAATGCAGCCTCTTATGCCTTATCTTCTCGGGGAAAAGCATCCCAAGGGAACCAGGCTCTGCAACATTCAGGGCTGCGTACGTACCAATGATATCGATTCCGTAGGAGACAAGAGCCACCTTACATTCTTCGAGATGATGGGAAGCTGGAGCCTCGGAGATTATTTCAAGGAAGAGCGCTGTCAGTGGAGCTTTGAGCTTCTTACACAGGTTTTCGGATTTGATGCCGATCATCTCGCAGCCACCGTTTTCGAAGGCGACGAGAATGCACCCAGGGACGAAGAAGGTGCCGCTTTCCGTGAAAAATCCGGATTTAAAAAGGAGAACATTTTCTTCCTTCCCGCCGAAGACAACTGGTGGGGACTTGAGTACGGCCCCTGCGGACCCGACTCCGAGATGTTCTTTATTGATGAAACAAAAGCACCCTGCGGACCGGACTGTAAGCCCGGATGCCACTGCGGAAGATATACCGAGGTCGGTAACGACGTATTCATGCAGTACGAAAAGCATCATGACGGCCACCTTACTCCCCTTAAGCAGAAGAATGTTGATACCGGATGGGGACTCGAGAGAAACTTCGCTTTCCTTAACGGAATAGATGATGTTTACAAGACCGAGCTTTTCGCATCCGTTATTGCCAGGATAGAGGAGCTCAGCGGATTCAAGTATGACGCTGAGGACAAGAATACCCGTTCAATGCGTATCGTAGCCGATCACCTTCGTACAGGCGTTATGCTCATCGGAGACGAGGCAAAGCTTCTTCCCGACAATACCGGCGCCGGCTACATCCTCAGAAGACTTATCCGCCGTGCGGTACGTCACGGAAGGTCTCTCGGACTTAATGCCGATCAGCTCCTTTCCGTAGCAAGCATTTATATTGATGATATTTACAGCGAAGGATATCCCCTCCTTGTTAAGAATAAGGATTATATCCTCGGTGAACTGAAGAAAGAAATAAACCGTTTCGAAGCAACCCTCGAAAACGGAATGGCAGAGTTTAAGAAGATCCTTGATTCCGCAAAGAGCGCAGGTTCTTCCGATATCGACGGTAAGGCCGCTTTCTATCTCTATGATACATTCGGATTCCCCGTAGAGCTTACCATGGAACTTGCCGAGGAAGCGGGTCTTAAGGTTGATGAGGAAGGCTTCAAGGCAGCAATGGCAGAGCAGAAGGCTAAGGCAAGGGAGAATGCCAATTTCTCCGCAAAGCTTACAAGTCCTGCCGTTTACGATAAGCTTGATGAGAGCCTTAAGAGTGAGTTCATAGGATATGAAACTCTTGAAGGCGAGGATACAGTCGCAGCGATCGCAGGCGAGGATGATCTTCTTGATTCACTTTCGGAAGGCGCTGAAGGAACCCTGATCACGAAGGTGACTCCCTTCTATGCAACGATGGGCGGTCAGAAGGGTGATACCGGAATAATAAAGACCGCAACCGCTGAATTTGAAGTAAGTGAAGCCGTAAAGCTTCCCGGCGGAAGGATCGGACATATCGGTAAGGTTGTGAAGGGCAGCATCCAAAAGGGCGATAAGGTAACTCTTCTTGTCGACAAGGCAAACAGAGGCGCAACCTGTAAGAACCACACCGCAACCCACCTTCTCCAGAAAGCACTTCAGGAGGTTCTCGGAGACGGCGCTCATCAGAAGGGTTCATACCAGGATTCATCCAGAACACGTTTCGACTTCAGCTATGGTCAGGCAATGACTGCCGAGCAGATCGCTGAGGTTGAGAAGATCGTTAACGAGAAGATCGCAGAGGATCTCGATGTAGTGACCAACGTAATGGGCATCGAGGAAGCAAAGGCTACCGGTGCGATGGCACTCTTCGGTGAAAAGTACGGAGATACCGTCAGGGTTGTCAATGTCGGCGGATGGTCGATAGAGCTCTGCGGCGGTACCCACGTTTCCAAGACCGGACAGATCGCATCATTCAAGATCCTTTCGGAGAGCGGTGTTGCAGCCGGTGTAAGACGTATCGAGGCCATAACCGCATCCAATGTGATCGCATATTATGAGGAACAGAATAAGCTTCTTGCAGATGCCGCTAAGGCTGCCAAGACTTCACCCGAGAATCTCGCAGGACGTATCGCTCAGATGAATGATGAGATCAAGGCTCTTAATTCCGAGCTTGAATCACTTAAGAGCAAGGCTGCAAAGGATGCCCTCGGAGATGTCACCGATCAGGTTGTTGATGTCAAGGGAACCAAACTGGTTGCCACATCCGTAAAGGGTGTTGATATGAACGGCCTCAGGGATCTCGGAGACCAGACCAAGGCTAAGCTCGGCGAAGGTGTTGTCGTTCTTTTCTCGGAAAGTGACGGCAAGGTTAATATTGTTGCAATGGCTACCGACGGAGCGGTCAAGGCAGGAGCACATGCCGGCAACCTCATAAAGGCTCTCGCTCCCATCTGCGGAGGCGGAGGCGGCGGAAGACCCAATATGGCCCAGGCCGGAGGAAAAGATCCTTCGGGTATCGATAAAGCCGTAGCGGAAGCTAAGAACGTTCTTGAATCACAGTTGGCGTAAGCCTTATAGCTGAAAGGAGATAAAATGGCATCACCCGCTTTTGGAAATCTTGTCAGTTCATACGGTCTTAAGAGTAACGGTATGTGTGCAATGGATGTTGTCGCAGGAGTGCCCGTAAGGATCACCAATTATCAGGGCAATCCTTCGGTATATATCTATGCGAAGGATAAAGCTACCGCATCACTTATCGCATCAAATATGAAGGATGCCGCCAAGAATGCCGGAATCGCGGTTCCCAAGGCATCAGGCGATTCAGTCACATTCGGATTCAAAAAGCCCAGACTTGTTGTCGATCATTATCAGAAGATAAGGGATCTCATCACAGCAAATGCAGGATCGTTCAATTTCGATCAGTGCCCTTACTGCTTTATGGGAAACTGTGATGTTGCCGGAATGTACAAAGGTACCGCTGCAAGAAGGATGCACAGACAGTGCTTCCTGAACCAGAGAAACACCGAGATGGACAAGATCAACTTCTCCGACGGTAATTATATTACCGGTATCATCGGTGCGATCCTTGCGGCGATCATAATGGTTGCGATCAGTGAGGCACTTGTTATCGGAGCACAGAGGATCTTTTATATCCTTTATCTCGGTTTTCCTCTTTTCGTCGCAGGCGGATTCAGACTCGGAAAAGGCCCCTACGGTCCGATGGGAAGCTTCTGCCACATCACGGTAAGTGTCCTGGCCATGTATGTGTACTTCTATATCCAGGGATGCTGGTATGCTTCATATATTTACGGAATCTCGATGACCGAAGCGGTACCTTATTTCGGAGATGTCATGAAGATAGTCCTTGATCCCGAATTCCTTAAGGACGGCGCATTGGAGATCGTACTGTTTATAGTCGGAATTGTGATAGCTCTTTTTGCAAATCCCACATCCAAGAGCCAGGGAAGAAAGACTGTTCAGCAGAACGATGTATTCATCACTCCGCTCTCGACCGTAAGCACCGGTTTTTCCGGAGCCGATACCTATCATCCGGAATACACACAGAATCCTTCGGCTGAATACGGCACCGGTTACAACACTTACAATGCACAGGATCCGTTCGGTTCTCAGAACAATTCCAATGCTCAGGATCCATACGCGTCTCAGAATGCCTATGGTGATCAGACCTCGCAGACGGTTAACAATGACTGGAGAGATGTCTACGGACAGCACTCCGATAACAATAATAACAATTCAGGCTATTAAAAAGTCCTTGACTTTTGTGTATTCCTGAATATATACTTTCAAAGTACGCGCCACGCGTATAAATATTTTAGAAATAACCCTGCAGTACAAAGGGACTGAAGGGAGGTAAGAGAAAATGTCATCAGTACAGGTAAAAGAGAACGAATCACTTGACAGCGCTCTTCGCCGCTTCAAGAGAAGCTGCGCAAAGGCAGGCATCCAGCAGGAGATCCGTAAGCGTGAGCACTATGAGAAGCCCAGTGTAAAGCGTAAGAAGAAGTCCGAAGCTGCCAGAAAGCGCAAGTATAACTAAGTCACGACAGGCCCCCTAACCAATCGGGGGCCTTGTTTTTTATCGGAGGATAAGAATTGGATATCCTTATCTGGATAATAATTGTGATAATTGTCCTCGGCATCTGGATATGTACTTTCGATACCAGCCGTTTTACCGTTTCGGAATATGAGTATGCGGATAAAAGGATCGTAAAGTCTCTTAAGGTCGTCTTTTTATCGGATCTTCACTGTAAGATGTACGGACCCGGAGGCAGATTTCTAATAGAAAAGATAAAGCAGATCGGACCGGATCTTATAATCTGCGGCGGAGACATGATAAATGCGAGGCAGGGTGCCAAAACAGATAAGGTTGTCGGATTCTTACGCGAACTGAACGGGGAATTTCCGATCATATATGCTTACGGAATCCATGAGCTCAGGCTTAAGATCTATCCGGAAAACTACGGAGATGTCTGGGAGAAATATACGGAAGCGCTTTCAGAGTTCGGTCTGAAGGTGACGGAAAACGGAAGTGTAAAGATCAGGGATTCGGGAGTTAACATAATCTCTTTTTCTGCGGAAAGAAAGTACTATAAGAGAAACGTGAGCATTGATATGGAGCCCTCCTATATAGCGGAAAAAGCAGGTGCTCCTGATCCGGGATCATTTAATATACTGCTTGCACACAATCCCGGGTATTTCGATACTTATGCCGCATACGGTGCGGATCTGACTCTTTCGGGACATCTTCACGGCGGACTTGTGCGTATACCGGTTCCCGTATCAAAGAAGGCCCGCGAAGAGGGTGCACATGTGATGAGGGGGCTTTTTTCGCCCAGGATCAGGCTTTTCCCCAAGTTTGACGGGGGAAGGTTCGATAAAGAAGGCAGATCCATGATCGTATCCAGGGGACTCGGAACCCATACGATCCCGGTAAGGGTATTTAACCCCGGGGATCTTGTGGTCATTGATTTAAAGCCCCACGGTGGAGTATAATCTAAAACTGTTATGGCTATACCTGTTAAGCTTCAGGTGTTCGAGGGACCTTTGGATCTTCTCCTTCACCTGATCGAAAAAAACAAAATAGACATCTACGATATTCCCATAGTCGAGATCACCGCTCAGTATCTCGAATACATCAAGCAGATGAAAGAGGAGAATATGGATATCTGCAGCGAGTTCCTTGTAATGGCTGCGACTCTTCTTGATATCAAATGCAAGATGCTTCTTCCCGTTGAGGAGAACGAAGAAGGCGAACCCGAAGATCCCAGAGCGGAACTTGTCCAGCAGCTCCTCGAGTATAAGATGGCGCGCCGTCTTTCTCTTGAACTCAGGGACAGACAGCTGACTGCGGCACAGGTCATCTACAGGACCAAGTCTGTCCTGCCCGACGAGGTAAAGAGCTATGAGACACCCGTCGATTATGATGAGCTCATAGGAGATATGACCCTTCCCAAGCTTCATGAGATATTCAAGGCAATGCTCATGAGACAGGAGGACAGGATCGATCCTATCAGGAGCCGTTACGGCAATATCGAAAAGGATGAGATCGATATGGATGAAAAGACACTTTTCATCCAGGCTTATGCCAGGGAGCACAAGACCTTCTCCTTCAGAAAGCTCCTTGAAAAACAGACCAGCAAGGCGGAGCTCGTTGTAGCTTTTCTTATCATCCTGGAACTTATGAAGAGCGGAGAGATATCCGTATCACAGGAGAACATAGACGACGATATAATCATCACATCCAACGTGGCCGGAGATAACGGTGATAAGACGCCGGATCAGGCATCCGCGGATGAAGAAAATGTCAGTGAGGCAGTGGAGAACTAATGGAAGCAAGTGCAATTCAGAGTGCCATAGAAAGCATACTCTTTGCTTTGGGCGATTCGGTAAGTATCGATAAGCTTGCCGAGGTGCTCGAAGTAACACAGTCGGAGATAGAAGATGCTCTTGATGCGATGACCGAGAGATATGAAAGCCCCGAGTGCGGAGTTCAGCTCGTAAGACTTGAGGATTCGGTGCAGCTCTGCACCAAGACAGAGAATTATGAGCATCTCATCAAGATCACAAAGGCAAAGCCCAAGTTTTCGCTTTCGGATACTGTGCTTGAAACTCTTTCGATAATCGCTTACAAGCAGCCCGTCACAAGGATCGAGATCGAGAAGATCCGCGGAGTGTCCTGTGAGCATGCCGTTAACAAGCTTCTTGAATACGATCTAATCAAGGAGTTCGGACGTCTCGATGCACCCGGAAAGCCCATTCTATTCGGAACTACCGAGAATTTCCTGCGCTGCTTCGGAGTGACATCGATATCGGATCTTCCGCAGATCACTCCCGATCAGGTTGAGGAGTACAAGAAAGAGGCGGAAGCCGAGATCAATGTAAAACTTGATATCTAAATCCATTAAGAGAGCTCCCGCATGCGGGAGCTCTTTTTTTATGAACGCAGGGACGTAAACCGTCGCCGTGTTTTCGGCAATAAATAACAGATAATTCGCCTTATTTGTTCTTTAAAAAACAGGGGCGGTATGGTATAGTGGTAAAGATTGAAAAAATGGGGAAAAATCGGTTTCCGAGATTTCTCCTTAAGTTCAAAATATAAAATTTTTCGGAGGAAACAACATGAGCAGTACTTCAAAAGCGCTCGGACGTATTGCATCCCTTTTCGATGAAGCAAGCTTTGCCGAGATCGGTGCACTCGTCACTGCAAGATCAACGGACCTGAACACAGATCCCAAAGCACTTGCATCTGACGGATGTATTACGGGATATGGTACGGTCGGCGGAAGAGTCGTGTATGTCTACAGCCAGGATGCATCAGTCCTCGGAGGCAGCATCGGTGAAATGCATGCACGCAAGATCGTAAATCTTTACGATATGGCAATCAAAACAGGATGTCCCGTTATCGGCATAGTCGATTGTGCCGGCATGAGACTTGAAGAGGGATCCGATGCCCTTTACGCATTCGGCCGTATCTACGGACGTATGACCAAGGCAAGCGGAGTTATTCCCCAGATCACAGCTGTTGTTGGAAACTGCGGCGGCGGTGCAGGTCTTTTCTCGAGACTTTCAGACTTCACTTTCATTGCTCCTGACGGAAAGCTTTTCGTAAGCGCACCCGATACCATTACCGGTAACTAGACCGCCAAGAATGATACCGCAGGTGATAAGTTCCAGTCAGAGGTTTCCGGAAACGCGACCATGTGTGCTGACGAAGCTTCACTCT
>JAGCRJ010000155.1 GCA_017964745.1 Lachnospiraceae bacterium | reverse complement strand
GTGGTGGCTGCCCTGATCTTGAGGCTCGCGCCGCATCCCGGACAATCCATTCCCACGAAGGGGCGGTCCTTGATGGGATCAGCGGGTCTGTATCTGTCGGTGAGGATGAACCTCCTTCCCTGTGCGTCGTAGACCAGGTTGATCAGGATCTTCTTCTTTTCACCGTAGGAGATCATTCGAAGGAGCTTATCGGGAGTGGTGTGAAGGTAAGTCGCGATCTCATCCATCGGTACCGATCCGTCGGGATCGGCCTTGAACACCCTGTCCATGGATCCCAGATGCCCCACATATCCGACGGTTTTGATGTATCTGTATAACAGAAAGATCATCAGGCCCGAATACAGGATGAAGAGAGGGATCGTATCCCGGGTTCCGTATTCCACCATCGTTCCGATGAATACGAACAGAAATGTGAATGCCGGAACCGCGATCACGGACCATATAAGAAGCTGCGTGTATAATCTTCTGAGGTTAATGTACATATTCCGACTCCGATCTCAGATATGTGCCGCAGTGAACGCATCTTGCGCCACCGCCCACTCTCATCTGAACCTGTGCACCGCAATGGGGACAATCAACACTTATGAAATCGCCCTCGGTATCGGGCATCATTATGACCATGGCACCCTCCCAGCCGTAGGTGACATTCCGGAGGATGTTCTTATCTGTAAGGACCCTTATATCGGTGCGGACTCTCTGACCGGTAAATCCGGTGAGCTTTTCGAATGCGGAATACGGAACCATGCCATCATAGTCTTCCTCGAAGATCCTGTTGTACTTCTCGGCGCGGTACATTCTGCGCTTAAGCAGTATGGGCGGAAATGTAAGGGCGGAAGCTATTCCTCCGGTAAGAAGCGTCATAAAGCCGCCTCCGACAATAGCCAGCATCCCGTCAACAAACAGGTAATTGATGATGAAGACGACAAACAGTGCCGCCAGAAACCAGAAGAATGCGCCAACCGCGATCAGCACATTACAAAAGGCTTTTGTAGACTCTATCTTGAGTTTATTCAGGTACATTTTTACTCCCCCGGGCTATAAAGAACTCCACGGTCATCCCGCGGAGTTCCGATTGATCATTCTTTTCCGTCCCAGCAATAGGTACAGAGCTTTTCGTGAGGAAGGCCGGTTGCATCGAGCATGTCATCGAGACGTGCATATCTGAGGGATGTGAAGTTCATTTCCTTCCTGATCTCCTCGAGCATCTGTGCGTACTTCTCGGAATCGGGATCCGCATACTGCTTGAGAAGGTCGGGAGTTACGTTTCCACCCTCGAGTCTTTCGATGACACGTCTTGTGATGAGGTCCATCTCGGACTTGGATCTTGAGAAGTTCAGATACTTACATCCGTATACAAGGGGAGGGCAGGCGGGTCTTACATGGACTTCCTTTGCTCCGGACTTGTACAGGAACTCGGTGGTCTCCCTGAGCTGGGTACCTCTTACGATGGAGTCGTCGATAAGGATGATGCTCCTGCCCTTGATGAGCTCCTCAACCGCGAGCAGCTTCATCTTCGCGATGAGGTCACGCTTGCTCTGGATGGTGGGCATGAACGACCTGGGCCAGGTCGGTGTGTACTTGATGAAGGGTCTTGAAAAAGGAATTCCCGACTTGTTCGCATATCCGACTGCGTGTGCGGTTCCGGAATCGGGCACTCCCGCAACGATATACGCCTTTACGTCATCGCGGGTTGCCATTGCGGCACCGTTGTCGTAACGCATCTTCTCTACGCTGGTTCCCTCGTACGAGCTTGAAGGATATCCATAGTAGACCCAGAGGAATGTGCAGATCTTCATGTTGTCCCCGGGTGCTTTGAGGGTTACGCAGTTGGAATCGGTCACGCATACGATCTCACCGGGGCCGAGCTCTTTGTAATCGCTGTAGCCGAGGTTCTTGTACGCGAAGTTTTCGAATGAAAGGCAGAATGCTCCGTCCTTTCTTCCGATGACTACGGGAGTTCTTCCCTGCTTATCCCTTGCGGCATAGATGCCCTTCGGCGTGAGCATGAGGAGCGATACACTTCCGTCAACTGCGGAAAGGGCATAGTCGATGCCGTCGATGAGGTTTTCTTTGGTATTGATGAGTGCTGCGATAAGCTCGGTCGCATTGATCTCGCCGGAGCTCATCTCCATAAAGTGTGAAAGGCCGCGGTCTATAAGCTCCTTTGCTAATTCATCGGAGTTGTTGACCTTGGATACGGTGACAAGTGCGTAGGTGCCGTGGTGTGAGTGGATGATAAGGGGCTGGGGCTCATAGTCTGAGATCGAGCCGATTCCCATATATCCGTCCATCTCCTGGACTTCCTTATCGAACTTGGTCCTGAAGGGTGAGTTTTCGATATTGTGGATCGCACGGTTGAATCCGTCTTTTCCGTATACGACAAGTCCGCCCCTGCGGGTTCCGAGATGTGAATGATAATCCGTTCCGAAGAACAGATCGAAAACACAGTTTTCTTTAGCAGCTACTCCGAAAAAACCACCCATTGTTTAAAACCAAACCTTTCAAAATAATACAATATTTTCAGCTGGCGCCGCCCTTCGGGGCATTGCCGTCATGCTCCGATCAGTGAAAGGAGCTTTTTGGTGCTTCCGAGAGGGTCGTCATTGAATACCGCAGAACCTGCAACGATGACATTGGCTCCCGCTTTATTGATCTCCGCGATATTGTCCGCGGTGATCCCGCCGTCTACCTCGATATCGGTATCAAGTCCCTCGGCATCGATGAATGCCCTGAGAGCCCTGACCTTATCGACCGTCTCCGGGATCAGCTTCTGGCCTCCGAATCCGGGCTCGACCGTCATGACGAGGATCATGTCGGCTTCAGCCGCATATGGAAGTATAGCACTGATCGGGGTATTTGGCTTGACGGAAATTCCGGCACGAAGGTTCCTGCCCGTAAGTGCCTTGGTTTCCTTGATCTTGCGGATGATGTCTCCGGCATCATCGGGGGCAGCCTCTATATGGAAGGTTATGCCGTCCGCGCCGTTTTCCGCAAATGTCTCTATATACCTTCCGGGCTTTTCTATCATGAGGTGGGTATCGAAGAAAAGGTCCGTATTCTTACGGATCGACTTCATGACAGGCATCCCGAAGGATATGGACGGGACAAAGATCCCGTCCATAACATCGAAGTGAAGATATGGTGCGCCCCCTTCACGGACTTCGGCTATCTGTTTTCCAAGATGATTGAAGTCAGCAGCAAGTATTGAGGGGGCAAGAATATTTTTCATTTATACAAACTCCTTGACCTGCTTATAAACGCCTTCGCCGTCAAGTCCGTACTTCTTGAGAAGGTCTGATGCGGATCCGGACTCACCGAATACGTCCTGCATACCGATCTTCTTAACCTTAACGGGATACTCCTCAGCAAGAGCATCACATACTGCGGATCCGAGACCGCCGATGACTGAGTGCTCTTCGCAGGTAACGACCTTTCCGGTCTTCTTTGCGCTGTTAACGATGATGTCCTTATCGAGAGGCTTGATGGTGCAGATGTTGATGACTTCTGCATCGATTCCGTCTGCTGCGAGCTTCTCAGCTGCCTGGATAGCGGAATCAACCATGATACCGGTTGCCACGATGGTAACGTCCTTGCCTTCTCTTACGATCTGGCCCTTGCCGATCTCGAACTTGTAATCGGGCTTGTCATTGATAACGGGAACAGCTGCACGGCCGAATCTGATGTAAACGGGGCCTACATGCTCAAGAGCTGCTCTTACGCAGGCTTTAGCCTCTATATCATCCGAAGGGCACATAACTACCATTCCGGGAATGGTTCTCATGAGAGCGATGTCCTCATTACACTGGTGGGAAGCTCCGTCCTCACCTACGGTAAGTCCTGCGTGGGTAGCACCGATCTTAACATTGAGGTGGGGATATCCGATGGAGTTTCTTACCTGCTCGAATGCTCTTCCTGCTGCGAACATTGCGAATGAGCTTGCGAAGGGGATCTTGCCGCTGAGGGAAAGTCCTGCTGCGATGCCCATCATATTGGACTCTGCGATACCGCAGTCGATATGTCTGTCGGGATATGCTTTCTTGAAGATACCGGTCTTGGTCGCACCTGCGAGGTCGGCATCAAGAACTACAAGATTCGGGAACTCTTCCGCGAGATCTTTGAGAGCGTTTCCGTAGCTCTCTCTGGTTGCTATCTTTTTAACGTCTGCCATGATTATCCTTTCACGCCGTATTCGGCATTTGATTTATTTTGTTTGTGAACTGAGGGTTAAGCGAGCTCTGCGTCGATCTTGGCAAGATCTTCCATTGCCTTTGCGTACTCTTCGTCGTTGGGTGCCTTGCCGTGCCAGTCAGCATTGTTCTCCATGAAGGAAACTCCCTTACCCTTTACGGAATGAAGGACGATACAGGTGGGCATGCCCTTGGTCTCTCTTGCATTCTTGAATGCGCTGCGGATCTGGTCGAAGTCGTGAGCATCGATCTCAACAACGTTGAAGTTGAATGCCTTGAACTTGTCAGCGATGGGATAAGGAGAACATACCTTATCAACGGGTCCGTCGATCTGAAGTCCGTTGTTGTCTACGATTACTACGAGGTTGTCGAGCTTGCGGAAGCCTGCGAACATAGCTGCTTCCCAGACCTGACCTTCCTGGATCTCGCCGTCTCCGAGGAGAGTGTAGACTCTGTAATCCTTGCCGTCAAGCTTAGCGCCGAGTGCCATTCCTACTGCAGCGCTGATTCCCTGTCCGAGTGAACCTGAAGCCATGTCGACTCCGGGAATGTGCATATTGGGATGTCCCTGAAGATAGGAACCGAGTTTTCTGAGAGTGGTGAGGTCTTCAACGGGGAAGTATCCTCTGTTTGCGAGTGCGGCATAGAGTCCGGGAGCGGTGTGTCCCTTGGAAAGAACGAATCTGTCCCTGTCTGCCTTCTCGGGATCCTTGGGATCGATGTTCATCTCTTCGAAGTAGAGATAGGTGAAAACGTCTGCTGCGGAAAGTGATCCGCCGGGATGTCCGGCCTTAGCCGCATGAGTTGAGGTGACTATGCCTTTACGAACTTCGTTGGCATATTTCTTGAGCTGAAGATTATCCATTTTTTCTCCTTTTGCAGTTTGCCTGCTGATATTTATCTGTAACTTCTCCGGCCCTCGGGTTTCGGAAGTTACTGTTTTAACATTATTTCTTCTGGCCGTAGTAAGCGTTCGGTCCGTGCTTTCTGAGGTAGTGCTTGTCCTGAAGCTCCTGCGGAGCGGGCTGTACCTCGGGATTGATGAGTCTTGCCCTGTATGCCATCTTGGCAACTTCCTCGAGGACTACCGCATTGTGGACCGCATCGTTAGCGTCCTTGCCCCAGGTGAAGGGACCGTGGTTCTTGCAGAGAGCTGCGGGAACGGCCATGATGTCGCGGCCGGTGCTCTTAAAGTAATCCGTAATGAGGACTCCCGTATTCTTTTCGTAAGCTTCGTCGATCTCCTGCGCGGTAAGTACTCTCAGGCAGGGTACGCTTCCGTAGATGTAATCCGCATGTGTCGTTCCGTAGCAGGGGATGTCCAGTCCTGCCTGTGCCCAGCTCGTTGCGTACGATGAGTGGGTGTGGACGACGCCGCCTATCTCGGGGAAAGCTTTGTAGAGCTCTACGTGGGTCGGCATGTCGGATGAGGGATTTAAGTCTCCTTCAACAACATTTCCTTCGAGGTCAACGACCACCATGTCTGAGGGCTTCATGGTCTCATAGGGTACGCCGCTGGGCTTGATGACTATGAGTCCCTTTTCGTGATCGATCTGGCTGACATTGCCCCATGTGAATGTGACCAGTCCGTACTTGGGAAGTAAGAGGTTCGCATCACATACTGTCTTTTTTAATTCTTCCAGCATCTGTTCTCCTTTTGGACAGCCGCCTTTACTTACTCGTCTGCGACTATCTTCTCGGCCTTAAGGGCCTTCTTGTAATCTTCCATATATCTGTCGAATCCCTTTACGCCTTCTGCATCGGGATCGAGCGTGCTGCTCTTCTGGCCTGCGAATACTTTCTTCTCAAGGTAATCGCCGAGGCTCTCGCCCGCTTCCTTCTTAAGCATGAAGTTTGCAAGCACTGCCATTCCCCATGCACCGCCTTCGGATGCGGTCTCGGGAACGGTCACGGGACAATCGAGCGCATCAGCGAGCATCTGCTGAGCTGCGAGAGGAGTCTTGAAAAGTCCGCCCTGCGCCATCATGTTCCTGACTGTAATATTCTCTTCACGGGAAAGGATGTCGTTTCCGTACTTGAGAGTTGCGAATGCGCTGTAGATGTTGCTGCGCATGAAGTTTGCGACTGAGAAATCCGCATCGGGAGTTCTTACGACCATGGGACGTCCGTTTACAAGTCCGGTCACGGGCTCGCCGGAGAAGTAGTTGATGCTGGTCACGCCGGCACAGTCCTTCGCACCGTTCTTGTAAGCATCGGTGAAGAGCCTGGTGTAGATGTCGCCTACGTTGACCTCAAGTCCCATGACCTTCGCAAAGTCAGCAAAGAGCTTGACCCATGCATTGATGTCGGATGAGCAGTTGTTGCAGGGGACCATCGCAACGGGAAGTCCCTCGGGAGTGGAAACTACATCGATCTCCTCGTGAGGCTTTGAAAGGTTCTTCTCGAGAACCACCATTGAAAAGACTGAGGTTCCCGCGGAGATGTTTCCTGTTCCGGGTGCTACGGCGTTGGTTGCGCACATTCCGGTTCCGGCATCGCCCTCACAGGGAGCAAATGCTGCGCCTGCCTGAAGCTT
>JAGCRJ010000014.1 GCA_017964745.1 Lachnospiraceae bacterium | reverse complement strand
GAATTGACGTTCTGACCGAGAAGCATGACTTCCTTCACGCCGTTTCCCGCAAGCGTTTTGATCTCTTCGAGAATATCATTGCTTTCTCTCGATCTTTCCCTTCCGCGGACATGGGGAACAATGCAATAGGTACAGAAATTATTGCATCCGAACATGATATTGACACCCGACTTGAAGGGGTATTTTCGGATTATGGGGAGATCCTCGACGATTTTGTCGGCATGATCGACGATCTCACAGATATGTCTTTCACCGGATAAAAGCCTGTTCAGATACTCGGGAAAAGCATAGAGATTATGGGTTCCGAAAATAAGGTCAACGAAGGAATATGACTTTTTGATCTTCTCAAGAGCCGAAGGTTCCTGAGGGAGACAACCGCATATTCCGATAAGCATAGAGGGATTTTTCTTTTTTCTGGAAAGAGCTTCACCGAGATGGCCGTAGAGCTTCTGGTTGGCATTATCCCTGACCGTGCATGTATTGTACAAAACAAAGTCGGCATCCTCGGTGTCTTCGAGGAGTTCAAACCCCGAAGCCGCAAGGATACCGGCTAATTTTTCAGAATCTCGCGCATTCATCTGGCACCCGAATGTAATAACGGATGCAGTGAGCTTCTTACCTGATTCTTTTTCAATATTCGTTAAAAGATCGAAAGAATTTTTAACGTATTCCTTTTGTGCAAGTGTTGCTAAAACATCTGACTGATTCATAACGCCCTTTTCAGGAGCGTGTTTCTCCGAAATAACCGGCAAGGCAGATGGTAGGTCCCGTATGAGTTCCTATCATAGGTCCTATCTGATTGACCATAAATTTCTTGAAGCCCAGGCGCTCCTCTATCTTATTTTTTAAGTACTCGGCATCTTCGGGACAGTTACCGTGAGCGATCATGATGATCTCATTCATGTCACGGTATGATCCCATATGCTCTTCCATATAATCCACGATGTGATCGAGGCTCTTCTTACGTCCCCTGATCTTGCCACCTGCATTGAGAGTTCCGTCGTTTTCAACGGTAATAAAAGGCTTGATGGCGGCGATGGTTCCTATTATCGCACTGGTCTTGGAGACTCTTCCGCCTCTCCAAAGATCCATGAGATTATCAACAGTTATCGCAAGGCAGCTGTGAACCGCATTCTCTTTGACAAATGAGACGACCTCGTCAAAGCTTACTCCTGCATCCCTCATCTTTACGGCCTTGTAAAGTGTGAGCATCTCACCGAGTGAACCGGTAAGCGTATCAACAACCTCGATCCTCTTGCCGGGATACTTTTCCATGATCTCCCTTGCACCTACACAGAGACTCTGATAGGTTCCCGAAAGTCCTGATGAAATGCAGATGAAAAGGAATTCATCGGCATCCGCTATATGCTCTTCAAAGAACTGTTTAGCCTGTTCGGGATTTATCTGGGATGTTGAAGGCTTGGAGCCTGCGGCAAGCATCTCATAAAACTTATCCTTCTTAAGCTCGACTCCCTGATTATACACCACACCGTCGATGATCGTGGCAAGATTTAATGTCTCGATATTATGCTCTCTTGCATAATCCTCAGGAATATCCGAACCGTTGTCTGTGAAGATCTTAAACATATCATACCTCCGATAAACGGCCAAAAGGGCCATAAATATACCGTAAGATATAATACATCAAACAGACTTCAAAAAACAATTAAAATATTATTAAAAAACACTATATGTAGTATCGAATTCTATATGCTTACTTTCCGGTACTACCAAATCCCCCGTTTCTTACACCTTCGCATTCATCATCCTCGGTTATACCGTAAGGAATAAAGATAGCCTGTGCAAAAGCATCTCCCTCTTTAAGAGAAACGGTCTTTCCTTCTTTGGAGTCATTGGTCATCTTAACGAAGATATGACCCTCGTTGTCGGAATTATAATAATCGCTGTCAATGATACCGACTGTGTTATTGAGCTGTAATCTGAATTTGAATCCGAGTCCGCTTCTTGGAAATACGCAGAGCATCCAGTCCTCGAGCATGCTTGACCTTATACCGGTAGGTATCTTCACGGTCTCGCCGGGAGCGAGCTCGAAATCAAGAGTCGATTTTATATCATATCCCGCACTTCCCCTGGTTGCTCTTGTGGGAAGCTGGATCCTGTCATATTTCTCCTTAAGTATCTGCTCATCCTCGCAGATGCCTTCCATACCTGCTTTGAACTGTTCAAAGCTAACCTTTTCAAACTTACCTACTCTGGTCATATGAACTCCTTTATCAATACCGACAACCTCATGAACAGCTGTCCGTTAATACATACAGGGAACTCCGCTCTTAGAGCTTCCGTATACCGAAGCCGGATCGAGTACGGTATAGTGATCCGGACAGTGGATCTTAACCTCACCCGATTCGAGTGATTCCTTTACATCGATGACACGCTGGTTTGAGCTTCCCTTCCAGCAGAGCGTTACATCCCTGAGGTTCTTATCGAAGGGACCGTCAACTACGACATCGACATATTTCATAAGAGGCATGTGGTTAATATCCTCCCAAAGATCTCCCGTATAAAGCCATACGGTCTTATCCGGGAACTGCTCCTTGAAGGATTTAAGAAGCTGTTCTACATCAGCTATATTGCCGGGGTATAAAGGATCTCCGCCGCTAAGGGTAAGCCCCGAAATATAATCCCGTGAAAGTAGGTCAAAAAGCTCCTTCCTTGCATCGTCATCAAAATAGATGCCGCTGTCCGGTTCCCAGGTCTGAGGATTCTGGCATCCGCTGCACATATGGCTGCATCCGCTGACCCACAGAACAACCCTGAGTCCGTCACCGTTATTCATATCATCCCTGGTTATATCGTGATATCTCATTACATTGATCTTCTTTCGGAAATCTCGATCATCTTGGCATCATTGAGTCTTGTATCGCCGTGTGTTCTGGAGTATGAAAGATATCCGTTCATACGGTCGATCTTGGTGAGGTTACGGCTTCCGCATACGGGACATACATCCATCGAAAGCTCCTCGTGTCCGCAGTCATCGCAGTATGAAAGCGAAAGGTTTACTCCTTCATAAAAGCCCATCTTCATAGCGCGTCTGACAAGTGTCTTGATGGCATCGAGATTATAATCGACGGGATATTTTACATACTGGATCTTACCGCCGTTGAAAAGATCCCAGAATCTCTTCTCATAGTCCTGCTTTTCGATCGGAG
>JAGCRJ010000154.1 GCA_017964745.1 Lachnospiraceae bacterium | reverse complement strand
GTTTGAAAACCTCGGTGTCCGGGACCAGCACCTGTGTGCCGCATTTTCGGCGATGGGAAGCTATTACTATATCAAGGGGAAATTTGATGCGGCTTCCGTATGCTTCAAGCAGGGCATGGACATCATGGAGAGCATCCTCGGAAAGAACGGATATTACGAAAGACTCCGCGAGAATTACGAGGCATGCGTTAAGGCGGCGGGCATAAGCAAAGCATCGGAGAAGGACGATCATGCAAACGGTGCGCCTTCCGAAAAAGAGGAACCTGCAGGTAGTGCGCCTTCCGGAAAAGAGGACGCAGCGGGCGTTGCACCGGCAGGTGATAAATCGTCCTCGGATGCCGTTAAGGGTATCGATATCTGCAGAAAATATTATGAGACCTATGTACGTCCCATGATCGATGAGAAATTCCCCGGATATGCTTCGAAGATCGCAGCCCGACTTGTGGGAGAAGGCTCCGATGCATTCGGTTTTGATGATGAGCTTTCAAGGGATCACGACTGGGGACCCTCCGTCGTTCTCTGGATAAGCAAGGAGACAGATGCCGAGATAGGAGATGCGCTCCGCACGGCATATGAAGAACTTCCCGGGGAAATGGACGGTATCAGGAGAGCTCCATACGTCCGCGGAAAGAGCAGAAGGGGAGTCCGGGTCATACCGGAGTTTTTCGAAAGACTTACAGGTGCGGCCGAGTATGAAGATATCGACTGGAGAAACACGGAGAGCAGCAAGCTGGCAGCTGCCGTTAACGGCGAGATCTGGAGGGACGACGAAGGAATTGTTACCGCATTCAGGGAAAAGCTTTCTAAGGGATATCCCGAAGAGATTCTTTTCCTTAACCTTGCACAGTACTGCGCACTCTTTTCAAGGGAGGGCCAGTATAACTGCAGCAGGGTGAAGAGCCGCGGTGACGATATGACCTCGCACATGTTTGCTTACGATGCGATCCGCGATGCAATGAAGCTTAAGTACCTGTCGGAGAACAGGTTCTTCCCCCATGACAAATGGCTCAGGAAGGGACTTAAAGATCTTGAGGACGGTGAAGCATTTGAAGAGCTTCTGATCAAAGCCGAAAAGACCCTGGACTTTGAAGAGCTGGGATCATATCTTGCGATGGAGCTTTACCGCAGGGATTACATCAGCGATATAGATCCTTATCTCGACCACCAGACCGAGGAGCTTTTAAAGAAATCACTCTGGTCTGCCGAGGATAAGGAAGAGCTCGCCATGAAGATAGCAAAGCTCGAGTTTGAAGCATTCGATAAGGTGTCGAACGAAGGCGGAAGGGCATCATGCCAGGACGACTGGCGTACCTTCAATATCATGCGCAGGAGCCAGTATCTTACATGGGACAGGACCATGCTCCTTCAGTACCTGTATGATTTCGAAAGGGAGATGAGTCTCGGTCATAACCTCATCACCGAAAAGTACGGACGCATGATGGAATCCACCGCGCCCGAAAGATACAGGGAGATCGCGGAAAATTTCCCGGAGCTGTCCGAGGAAAAGAAAGCGATAATAGAACAGATAGTAAAGATCCAGGTTGACTGGATGGAAAGCTTTGCCGCGCAGTACCCGGCGATGGGAGAGCGAGCACGCAGTATCAGGACTTCGCAGGACAATGCTTTCGAAACATCCTATGAGACATATTTAAGAGGTGAACTCGGAACATATTCCGACAAGATGCTCGAGCTTTACGCGAGGTTCATCGTTACACTTTCCGCTGAAGGAAGAAATCTTGCATACGAGACCATGCAGAATACCGCGAAGCTCTACGGCTATGACAGCATCGATAAAGCGGAGAGTTTCTTTGCGAGATGACAGGAAGCTTTATGAACAGGACTGCCCTTAAGGGGATCGGCAATAAGAAAACTGAAACGGTATTTCACATACTGGCATGCGTTTATGCGGCCGTCATCTTCGCATCCCATTTTATGAGGATATTCGATAATGATTTCTGGGGAGACGAAGCATATTCCATCGGCCTTGCAAGAATGGGCTTTTCCGGGATGCTTGAGGCCACGGCATCCGATGTTCATCCCCCGCTTTATTACGCGCTGCTGATATTCTTATGCAGGATCTTCGGAGATCACGGGTGGGTCTACCATCTTGCCGCCATCGTTCCCTTTACGGTCGTGCTCATCTTTGCGGTAACTGCCCTTTATAAAAGGTTCGGAAAGGAAGCTGCATTCATCTTTATGACACTTGTCGGCTTTTCCGACAACGCTGTCATATACAATGTGGAAGTAAGAATGTACTGCCTTGCTTTCATGTTCGTTCTTCTTTCATATTATTCCCTTTACAGATGCATAAAAGGAGAAAAGCGCGCGGAGATTTTCTTTGTCCTCTTTTCCCTTGGGGCGGCATACAGCCACTACTATGCGATGCTCGCCGTGGCTTTCTTCTACCTCGCACTTTTTGTGAGGGCCGTACGTAAGAAGTACAGGTTCGGAAGATTCTTTGCCGTCTGCGGAGCCACGGTGGCCGGATACCTTCCCTGGCTGATACAGGTAATATCGACCTTCGGACGCACCACGGGAGATTACTGGATGACGGATATCCCGGGACTTAAAGACATTGTCAAATACTTTTTCCTTTCCGGAAATAAATGGTATTCATACGCGATGTTTCTTTGCACACTTGCGGCAGCGGTCATCTGCATTCTCAAAAGAAAGCACGATGCCGCAAAGGCGTCATGGATCTTCTGGGGGCTTGCATGCGTCACCGGAGTCGTTCTTACGGGTGAGCTTGTTTCGATGGTGTTCAGGCCTGTGTTTACCTTCAGGTTCATATACCCCGTCGTTTCGGTCATGTGGCTTGTTCTGGCAGCAGGCGTATCTGATCTTAAGATAAGAGGTCTGCTCGCACCCGTCATCATCGTCATCTCCCTTATCGTATATGTTCCTTCTTTTACGGGCACCGCGCGCTATGAGCGAGACATAGATGCGATATGCGCGGATACGACCGCAGCTCTTCGTTCCATGGTAAAGGAGGACGATATTATTCTTACCGACGGTTCTCACCTTGACTGGACGCTTATTGATTATTACGTT
>JAGCRJ010000153.1 GCA_017964745.1 Lachnospiraceae bacterium | reverse complement strand
CCGTTTACGATAACATGGCATTCGGCCTTAAGCTTCGTAAGGTTCCCAAGGATCAGATTGACAAGATGGTAAAAGAGGCAGCTCGTATCCTCGACCTCACCTCTCTTCTCGACCGTAAGCCCAAGGCTCTTTCCGGTGGACAGAGACAGCGTGTTGCCATGGGTCGTGCTATCGTTCGTAACCCCAAGGTATTCCTCATGGACGAGCCTCTCTCCAACCTCGATGCTAAGCTCCGTGTACAGATGAGAATCGAGATCGCTAAGCTTCACCAGAGACTCGGCACCACCATCATCTACGTTACCCACGACCAGACAGAGGCTATGACCCTCGGCGACAGAATCGTCGTTATGAAGGACGGTATCGTTCAGCAGGTAGATTCTCCCCAGAATCTCTATGACAAGCCTTGCAACCTCTTCGTTGCAGGATTCATGGGATCACCTCAGATGAACTTCCTTGATGCTACCGTAGTTGTTGACGGCGACATCGCTAATCTTGAGATCGCTGGACATGCAATTCCCCTTCCTCCCGCAAAGAGCAAGAAGCTCATCGAGGGCGGATATGACGGAAAGATCGTTACCTTCGGTATCAGACCTGAGGACGTTTACGATTCAGAGATGTACATCGAGACCTCTCCCGCAAGCGTATTCGAGTCAGTTGTTAAGGTTTACGAGCTCATGGGTGCTGAAGTATTCCTTTACTTCGATCTCGAGGAGTTCCCTATCACCGCAAGAGTCGATCCTCGTACAAATGCAAGACCCGGCGATAACATCAGATTCGCTATCGATATCGAGAAGATCCACGTATTCGATAAGGAGACCGAGAAGGTTATCACCAACTAATCTTTTTACGAACCCTCATCCCGGGCTTATGCTAGGCCCGGGATGTTTTTTTAGTATCAGCTTCGGAGAAGATAATGATCACAAATCAGATATTGCTCAAAAGCTTATCGGGACTTCAATCCATAACAAAGGTCGGTCTTTCTCTCTACGATACGGAGGGAAAGCAGGTCGTTTCCGCGGAAGGACCCGAGGTTGCGGATGAGATCGTCAGGGATTTTGCCCAGTCTCCCGCCGATTCGCAGGAATCCGGAGGAGTCTATTTCCTCAAGATAAACGAGGACGGTGATGCAAGGTTCGTCCTTGCATGCGATGCTTCCAAAGAGGATGCGCACCAGACCGCGAGAATATGCGTTTCCCATATCGGGGAGCTGCTTGATGCTTATAAGGAAAGAGATGACAAGGGAAGCTTTTTCCAGAATCTGATCCTGGATAATCTGCTTCTTGTGGATATCTATAACCGTGCGAGAAAGCTCAGGATAGATATCCAGGAACCCAGATGCGTATATCTGATCTCATATAAAAAGGACGGCGGGAATATCGTAAAGGAATTCCTCAAGGGACTTTTCGCTCCCCAGAGCGGCGATGTCATTACCGGAGTCGATGAGAATTCACTCGTTCTGATAAAGAGCCTTAAGTCGGGTGCCGGTCCCGAGGACCTCGAAGAAGTGGCGAGAACCATAGTATCGAGCCTTAATACCGAAGCGATGCTTTCCGCGAGGGTATCCTACGGAAGCGTTGTAGAGGAACTGAAGGATGTATCTAAATCCTATAAAGAAGCCCGTATGGCCATGGATGTCGGCTCCATCTTCTATGCCGAAAACGAAGTTACGGCATATACGAATCTCGGCATAGGAAGACTGATCTATCAGCTTCCGATACCTTTATGCGAGATCTTCCTTGGGGAGATATTCGACGGCGGCATTCTCGATGACCTCGATGAGGAATCAAGGAGCACCATCAAGATGTTCTTTGAGAACAATCTGAATGTTTCGGAGACCTCAAGACAGCTCTTCATTCACCGTAACACTCTCGTGTACAGGATCGAAAAGCTTGAAAAGATAACGGGTCTCGATCTGAGGAACTTCGATGATGCGGTCACCTTCAGGATCGCGCTCATGGTTGAAAATTATCTGAAGTATATGAAAGAAAAAGATTAGATCCCTTCAAAGTCCCACTTTGGAACAAAGGATTCTTTTGCGGCTTCGCCCGACTGGGTGAAGCCTTTTTCTATGCCGATCTTATCCGCAAAATCAAGCACGCGCTCATACTCTTCGTCTTCGACCCTTCTCGAAAGAAGGCTGTGCCCGGCGACGGAGGGCATGGGTGTGTACTGGTTCATGATGCTGATGTATATGTCGTCTCCGTAAGTGTCATGAAGATAGCGGAGGATCTTCTTTGATTCGGAAACGCAGCCGGGAAGGACCATATGTCTTACGATGACGCCTTTTTTCATAAGGCCGTCTTCTCCGATGACCGCGGGTCCCGTCTGTGCGAACATCTCCGCAATGGCTTTTTTTGCAACCTCCGGATAGTCTTTAGCAAAACTGTATTCTGCTGCGGTTTCGGAGGACATATATTTCATGTCGGGCATATAGATGTCGATGATGCCTGCAAGCATCTTAAGCGATCCTACAGATTCGTATCCGCTTGAATTGTAGAGTACGGGGATGGTAAGTCCCTGTTCTCTTGCCATGATCACGGCATTTATTATGTGAGGGATGAAGCATACTCCCGTGACGAGATTGATGTTGGATGCTTTTTTGTCCTGAAGCTTTAAGAAGCTCTGTGCAAGGTCATCCGTGCTTAAGACTTTGCCGAAGCCGTTTAATGAAAGATCCGAATTCTGGCAGAATATGCACTTCAAATTGCAGCCGGAAAAAAACACGGTTCCCGAACCGTGCTCTCCCGTGATGCAGGGCTCTTCCCACATATGAAGGTAAGCCTTTGCCGCTTTCAGCTCAGAGCTCATCTTACAAAAGCCGCTGCCGCCGCCCGTGCGATCCGCGCGGCATTTCCTGGGACAGAGGGCGCACTCCGCGTAGTATTCGTTTATGTATTTTATCATATCCATATAAAAAAATAAGTTGCCTGCAGGAAGCAACTCACCACCCGGCTGGTCTGCGGCACATGGACGGTCTGCTTAGTGCTGCTTGGTTCCCCACCTGACACGGTTCACAGTGTCGCACTGCGCAGGACCGGATGATGAGCTGCTGTCTGCACGCAACGAAACTATATT
>JAGCRJ010000152.1 GCA_017964745.1 Lachnospiraceae bacterium | reverse complement strand
CCTTCAGTTTTTCAAGAGCAGCATCAAGGTTCTTTTCATCGTTGAAATATACATATGCAAGTTCATCACCGGCATTTACTTTAGAGCCGACCTTCTTCAAAAGCTCAATACCGACGCTGAGATCGATCACATCTTCCTTGGATGCTCTTCCGCCGCCCAGCATCATGCAGCTGACTCCGACACTGTCGCAAACGATCCGTGATATATATCCGCTCTTTTCAGCGGTGATGACTTTCTTTTTATCGGAAACCTTAAGAAGCGATGTGTCATATACCTGAGAAAGATCGCCGCCCTGAGCCTTAACAAACTCTGCGAGCTTATCGAGTGCTTTTCCGCTTTCAATGACGTCTTCGATCATCTTAAACGCCTCTTCTTCCGAAGAAGCTTTTCCACCGAGCATGATCATGTATGTTGCAAGAGTCTTAACGAGAAGAGTGAAATCCTCAGGTCCTTTTCCCCGGAGCGTATCAATTGCTTCAATGACCTCAAGAGCATTTCCGACTTTGCTTCCAAGAGGCTGGTCCATATCGCTTATGACGGCGACCATCTTACGTCCCGCGCCTTTTCCTATTGTGACCATTTCCTCCGCAAGAGCCTTGGAATCCTCGAGAGTCTTCATGAAAGCTCCGCTTCCCGTCTTGACGTCAAGTACGATCGCATCAGCACCTGCAGCCAGCTTCTTACTCATAATGGAGCTTGCGATGAGTGACATGTTCTCTACGGTTGCGGTAACATCCCTGAGTGCATAGAGCTTTTTGTCCGCGGGTGCAAGATCCGCGGTCTGTCCCATAAGGGATATGCCGATATCGTTAACATTTTTGATAAAGGTTTCGGTGGGGATCGAAACATTAAAGCCGTTAAAGCTTTCAAGCTTATCGATGGTTCCGCCGGTATGTCCGAGTCCTCTTCCGCTCATCTTGGCGATCGGAACTCCGCATGCGGCAACGATCGGAGTAAGAGCGATGGATGTCTTGTCACCCACACCGCCGGTCGAATGCTTATCAACCTTGATCCCCTTGATAGCGGACAGATCCAGCTTATCGCCCGAGTCTGCCATTACATTGGTAAGGGTAAGAGTTTCCCTTTCATTCATTCCCCTGAAATAGATCGCCATCATAAGTGCGGAGACCTGATAATCGGGGATCTCCCCTTTTGTATATCCGTCAACGAAAAAAGAGATCTCTTCGTCGGTAAGCTCGTTACCGTTTCTTTTAGAGGCAATGATATCAACCATTCTCATAACTGAAATCTCCTTTCGATAAAACCGTTCTTAAATTCTTTTTCTGCAGATATCCGAAAGACAGCACTCCTCACAGGCGGGACTCTGGGCTTTACAGACCGCACGTCCGTGATCTACGAGCCTGTGGCACAGAGCACCTGATTCTTCGGGAGGCACGATCTTTCTGAGCTGCATCTCAACCTTGTAAGGATCCTTTGAACCGTCGCTGAGTCCGATCCTTCCCGAAAGCCTGATGCAATGTGTATCACATACATAGCTTTCCTGTCCGAATACATCTCCGAGGATAAGATTGGCACTCTTTCTTCCGACTCCCGGGAGCGATAAAAGCTCTTCCATGGTATCCGGAACAACTCCGTCAAACCGTTCGACGAGTTCGGTCATACAGGCTTTGATATCCCTTGCTTTCGTCTTAAAAAGTCCGCAGGGTTTGATGAATCTTTCGATATCGGATATCTTCGCCTTTGACAGCTTTTCCGGAGAATCATATTTTGCAAAGAGTGCGGGTACGGTCTCGTTGACTCTTTTATCCGTACACTGTGCCGCAAGTCTAACACTTACAAGCAGCTGCCACGCGGAACGCGAATCGAGTGTGCAGACGGAATCCGGGTATTCACATTTAAGCCTTCGGATCACTTCTTCGGCCAGCTGTTTTTTTCTCATTTATGATACGGTTCTCCGCGCATTATCCTGAACGCCCTGTATATCTGCTCGGACAGGATCACTCTCATCAGCTGATGGGGAAATGTCATATCCGAAAAGCTTAGTTTAAGGTCCGCTCTCGATGACACCTTTTCCGAAAGACCGAGCGATCCTCCGATCACAAAAGCTATATCGCTTTTTCCTGATATGAAAAGGTCGGACAGCATCCCCGAAAATTTCTCGGAATCGTACTTTTTTCCCTTTATCTCAAGAGTGATCACATACATACCGGGATCGATATTCTTGAGGATACGTTCTCCTTCGATGTCCCTTACCCTGGCTGAAGCCGATTCGGAATTGCCGGTATCGGGTTCGTCATCAACTTCGATCACTTTAAAGGTACAATATGCGGAAAGTCTCTTGGCATACTCGGCCACCGCATCACGGTAAAACGATTCCTTGATCCTTCCGACACAGAGCAGGGTTATGTTCATTCTTCACTCTCTTCATACAGACTGTCATAGAGCTTCTCATCGATGAGATTATCGAGAAATCCGGGATCGATGTTCACGAACTTATTGGTGATAAGATTCTTCAGGCAGTCGTTTCTTTTGAAAAACATGATCTCGGGAGTGTCTCCTTCGGCTATGCCCGCCTTTTCATCAACATCCGAAGCGGTAAGTTCTTCGGAAACATACTTTACGATCCTGTCTTCAAGAGTGTGATCCGATTTTGCCTTCTTTTCGAAGATATTGGCTCCCCTTATAGAGCTGAGTCCCATAACAAGGAAAAGAACAAATGTGGCAAAAAGTATGCCGTAGCTCATATAGGGATTTCCGAAAAATTTCGGGATCACATCAAACAAAGTAAGTATAACGAAAAGAATCCCGGCTCCCCCGAAAACGGTGAGCAGATACCCCGTGGATCTGTAATCCGTCGCCTTATCGTTATTCTTTATGTAAGGAGCTTTGGAAACAAATGATACATCTTCGGGTTCGGCATCCGGATTACCCGGTTCTTCGCTGAACCCGTAATTGACGTTTAACTCTCTTTCATCACCTGACATATTTTCATCCCCGATTCAGGTCAATTAGTTACCGTACGATCTTCTCCCCAAGGAAAATTATCCGGTCAGCAATGATCATCCCTTAAGATATTCATCGATAGCCTTGGCTGCTTCTTTTCCTGCCCCCATTGCAAGAATAACGGTAGCCGCACCGGTAACCGCATCGCCTCCGGCATATACGCCGTCTCTGCTGGTCTTGCCGGTAGTCTCTTCGGCAACGATACATTTTCTCTTATTGGTATCAAGGCCCTTGGTAGTCATGGAGATAAGGGGATTGGGGCTTGTTCCGAGGCTCATGATAACTGTATCGACGTCGATATCGAATTCGGAACCCGCAACAGGCTGAGGGCTTCTTCTGCCGGATTCATCGGGCTCACCGAGCTCCATGCGTACGCATCTGATTCCCTTTACCCATCCCTTCTCATCACCGAGGATCTCGGTAGGATTGGTGAGAAGATCGAATATGATACCTTCTTCCTTGGCGTGATGAACTTCCTCAACTCTTGCGGGAAGCTCCTCTTCGCCTCTTCTGTAAACGATATGTACTTCAGCACCGAGTCTGAGCGCGGTTCTTGCAGCATCCATTGCTACGTTTCCGCCGCCGACAACGGCAACTTTCTTACTCTTCATGATGGGAGTTGTAGAATCCTCACGGAAGGACTTCATGAGGTTGCTTCTGGTAAGATACTCGTTTGCGGAGAATACACCGTTAAGAGTCTCACCGGGAATGTTCATGAATCTGGGAAGTCCTGCACCGGATCCGATAAATACGGCACGGAATCCTTCTTTTTCCATAAGCTCATCGATGGTTACGGAACGTCCTACAACAACGTTGGTCTCGATCTTAACACCGAGTGCCTTAACGTTCTCAATTTCTTTGGCAACAACTCT
>JAGCRJ010000151.1 GCA_017964745.1 Lachnospiraceae bacterium | reverse complement strand
GTTTACGATATATGTTCTCAGAATGATGACATTCATCGTGGTAACGCACAGGGGAAGTATGAGAAGGAGCAGGCTATCCTTGAGGTGATACACCGAAGTGAAGATGATGTATCCGGAAAGCTGTCCTCCGTTGAAGAGCATCGGTATCAGAAGGAAGATCGCAAGGAACTTGGAAAGCCTGAAATCCTTTCTGCTCATCGCATATGCATACATACTCATTATCAGGAGTCCGAGAAGAGTTCCCGTTACCGTAACGAAGATCGTTACGGCGTATGAAGAAAACAGCTGCTTGCCGTATTTGAGAACTGCATTCATTCCCGCCATTGACCATTTCTGGGGGAAGAATGAGAAGCCGTGCTGCACGATATACATCTCATCCGTGAACGCGGATACGAAAACCAGCACCACGGGAGCAAAGCAGAATATGGTAAAGATGGCAAGGCAGATAAGGAGAACGATCTGTCCCGGTCCCATTTTTTCTTTTTTCGAAGGTGCCAGATCAAGGTTGGCTTCTTTTTTCTTGCGGGCCATTTCTCTTCCTCCTTAGAATAATGCGTTCTCAGGCTCGATCTTTTTGACCAGTGCGTTAGCGCCGAGCATCAGCAGAAGGCCCACAACCGACTGGAAGAAAGAGGTTGCCGCGGTAAATCCGAAATTAGAGTTCTTTAATATCGAATGCAGAACGAATGAATCGATAACCTGAGTGGTGTCGTAAAGTGCTCCGGTATCTCTTGTGACCTGATAGAAAAGACCGGTGTCGGACTTCATGATGCTTCCTACGGAAAGAAGGAGCATAACGGTTATCATCGGGATGAGGCTGGGAATTGTGATATGCCATATCTTCTTCCATCTGTTCGCACCGTCTATCTCGGCTGCCTCATAAAGCTCGGTATCGATTCCCGCAAGTACGGACATGTAAAGAACCGATCCGTATCCGGTATCCTTCCATATCTTGGTGATCGTAAGGATCACCGTCCAGTAACTCGCATTCATGTAAAAGCTGGTATTGGTTCCGAGCAGGTTGTTGATCATTCCGGTATCTTTGCTGATGAATGCGTATACGATGAACTGTACCGCAGCATAGGAAATGAAGACGGGAATGATCATAAGGGTCTGCATTACCTTGGTGGTCTTCTTGAAAATGCACTGATCGATGGCGATCGCAAGGGCAACATTGAGAAATGTGCCGAGCACGGTGAAGATCACATAGTAGATTAAAGTATTGGACGTGAAATTGATGAACTGAGCTTTTGAAGCAATGAGGAACTTGAAGTTATCAAGTCCGCAAAAAGGGCTGCCGTAGATTCCGAGTCTTGAGTCGAATCTCTTGAAAGCAAGAATAAGTCCCGTCATGGGAACATACATAATGAAAAACAGCACCAGGAATGCAGGTAATGCAAGTACCACGTGTGCTCTGTGTTTCCATGTATTTCTAAGGAAATCCTTCATTGATGCGCCCTTCCTCTATGCTCTGAAAATGCTTGTATGTCAGGCAATAATTCCTTAATCGATATACTTAAACGTTATACTTAATCGATTTCGAGGAGAATGATAAAACATTTACCTCGTCAATGCAACTATTTTTTGCTATTTTTTGTGCAAAAGTGAAGAATTGGTGAGATTTTGCCGATACGGCTTTATGATTTTTGTTGAATATTAATCCTTGTCATCCGACCAGGAAAGTGCGCACTTGACAGCCTTATGCCAGCCCTTCATGCACTTATCTGCATATTCCCTGTCGTCACAAGGTTTAAACTCTCTTCCGAGTTCCCATTTAAAGCGGATCTCGTCCTTATCCTTGAAAAACTCAACGGCAAGACCGGCAAGAAAAGCCGCTCCCATCGCTGTTGTCTCGATACACTTGGGCCTGTAGACCGTGGTGCCCATCATATCGGCCTGGAATTTCATGAGGAAATTATTGGCGGAAGCTCCTCCGTCGACCTTAAGTCCCTGTATGGGTTCTCCGAGATCCTCTTCCATCGCCTTCATCACATCGACCGACTGATATGCGATGGATTCAAGCGTTGCGCGGATAAAGTGTTCCTTGGTCGTTCCTCTTGTTATGCCGACAATGGTGCCCCTCGCATACTGATCCCAGTAAGGTGCTCCCATTCCGGTAAACGCGGGCACGACATACATACCGCCGCTGTCAGCTACACGGTCCGCATATTCCTCTGTCTGTGCGGCGCTCTTGACCATACGCATGCTGTCGCGAAGCCACTGTACTGCTGCACCTGCGACAAAGACGGATCCTTCAAGCGCATACTCGGGCTTTTCCGATGTGCTTGCCGCTATGGTAGTAAGAAGTCCGTGCGTGGATTCGACGGGGATATCACCGGTGTTCATAAGAATGAAGGATCCGGTTCCGTATGTATTCTTTACATCGCCCTTATCAAAACAGCACTGTCCGAAGAGTGCGGCCTGCTGGTCGCCTGCGGCTCCCGCTATAGGGATCCATCCGCCCATGACCTTCTCGCTTGAATAACCGTACTGCGCACTGCTGGGCTTCACCTCGGGAAGCATGCACTCGGGAATGTTGAAAAGCTTGAGAAGATCCTTGTCCCATTCGAGAGTGTGGATGTTGAAGAGCATGGTCCTTGCCGCATTGGTGTAATCCGTAACGTGTACGAGTCCGCCGGTGAGATTCCAGATGAGCCAGGTATCGACCGTTCCGAAGATGATCTTTCCTTTTTCCGCTCTCTCCCTTGCACCGTCCACATTGTCGAGGATCCATGCGATCTTGCTCGCGCTGAAATACGCATCGGGAACAAGGCCCGTCTTTTCGCGGATCATATCAGTGCGGCCGGCGGCAACGATACGGTCTATGGTGGGTGCGGTTCTTCTGCACTGCCATACGATCGCATTGTAAACAGGCTCTCCCGTTTCCTTGTCCCATACTATGGTTGTCTCTCTCTGGTTTGTGATGCCGATCGCTGCTATGTCGGAAGCACCGATACCGAGATTGGCCATTGCTTCCCTGGCAACGGAAAGCTGCGATGACCAGATCTCCCTGGGGTTATGTTCAACCCAGCCGGGCTGGGGATAGTACTGTTCGAATTCCTTCTGTGCGATCGCTTTTATCTTCGCGTCCCTGTCGAAGATTATCGCTCTTGAGCTTGTTGTTCCCTGATCGAGTGCAAGGATAAATTTTTCCATATCCGTCCTCCCGGTAAAAGAGTGATCCGGCTGCGGATCACATAAACTCATTATTTCTTCGCAACATTCGATGTGGCAACGACATCCGCTCCGGTGCCCTCAATATCTTTAACGACGACATCACCGATAGCGACCGGTGCTTCGACCGTCACGCTCTTAAGCGCAGCCACAACATCCATCATTTTTTCCTTGGGAACATCTCCGGCGGTCTTTACCGATACCACGGGTCTCTCCCCGCCGGTCACGTTGACAAGACTGGTGACGGTGCGCACGGGATGTGTGACTTCACTTGCGGCATACTCCTCGCCTCTCGGACAGGAATTGCCGGTGATGTTCTTTACTTCACCGTTTTCAAGTTCCACCGTTATGTGGCAGCCTATCGGGCATCTTATACATGTAAGCTCACGTGTTTCCATATTGTTATTCCTTATCCTCGACGCGGATGATGAGTTCGTGTTCTTTAACGCCGCTTTCGGAAATGATCTCGCTGACCTTGCTCTTTACAAGTATGATCTGCTCCATCTCTCCGGGTGCCATGATACGCTTGGGCAGCTTCATCAGCTGCTTTCCGTCCAGATATACCGAAAGATTCTTGTCGCGGTATTCGTTGCCGACACGGAATCTTACGGTAAGTGTATCCGGCATATATGCGGGTCTTACAACGGAAGGAACGGAATACCTTACTCCGTTTTCCGTCTTTATATTTATGACATTTCCGTCATTTTCCTGTGCATTCTTTCCGAGAATATGATCTGCCGCATTCTTACCGGCAGCAGCCGCTTCACCCGAAACATAATCGACGAGGTCATGGACATGGAGAACGTTTCCGCAGGCAAACACACCGGGCACATCCGTCTCCAGGCTTTCGTTTACGAACGCACCTCCGGTAACAGGATTCATCTTCGCTCCGAGCTTATCCGTCAGCTCGTTCTCAGGGATCAGTCCGCAGGAAAGAAGGAGGGTATCGCATTCATAGAACACCTCGGATCCCGGAATCGGCTTTTTGTTTTCATCGACCTCGGCGATCGTAACGCCCTCGACTCTTCTCTTTCCTTTGATATCGACGACCGTGTGGCTGAGAAGAAGCGGAATGTCGAAATCATCGAGACACTGGACGATGTTTCTCTTAAGCCCTCCGGAATAAGGCTGGAGCTCGGCAACGCAGAGTACCTTTGCTCCCTCATATGTCATGCGTCTTGCCATGATGAGTCCGATATCGCCTGATCCGAGGATGACGACCTTTCTTCCCGGAAGCTTTCCTTCCATATTGGTGTAGTACTGTGCCGTTCCCGCGGAATAGATACCGCTCGGTCTGAAGCCGGGAATGTTCAGAGCACCTCTGGGTCTTTCACGGCAGCCCATGGCAAGTATCACGGCACGGGCTCTTACATAGAAAAGCCCTTCCGTTTTGTTCATCGCGGTGACGATCTTCTCTCCCGTCTTTTCGTCAAAGGAAAGATCGACGACCATGGTATCGAGCATATAAGGAATCTGCTCTTTGCGGACCATGTCGATATATCTGTCCGCATATTCCGGGCCCGTAAGCTCCTCCTTGAATGTATGGAGCCCGAAGCCGTTGTGTATGCACTGATTAAGGATACCTCCGAGACGGATATCCCTTTCGATGATCAGTATGTCCTTTACGCCCTCACCTGCTGCGCTCACGGCCGCTGCAAGGCCCGCCGGACCGCCGCCTATTATAACGAGATCTTTTTTTATCTCTGACATATCCGCTCCTTACAGTGTATCCTTGATCTCACCGTCGATGTAGTACGAACCGTGACCGCTCTTTTCGATCTCATCCGTGCTCTTTCCGAGAAGCTCCGCAAGTATCGGGATGGTCCTCGCAAGGCAGAACCCCGTCTGGCATCTTCCCATTCCCGCTCTGGTCCTTCTTTTCACACCGTCAACGGTTGTCGCTCCGAGTGTTCTTTCTATAGCATCCCTTATCTCGCCCTCGGTGACAAGCTCGCACCTGCAGACGACCTTTGCATACAGGGGATCCTTCTTTATAAGCTCCGCTCTTTCCTCATCGGATGCGAGTGCGATGCTCGGTATTCCTTTTCTCACCGGATCAAAATCCTTCTTTTCAGGTGCATTAAGCTTTGCTGCGATGAGCTTCGCAAGATGCACGCCGATCGCGGGAGCGGCGGTAAGTCCGGGCGACTCTATTCCGGCCGCATCGAAGAATCCCGGTGCATCATCCGCTTCACCTATTATGAAATCCCTTCCGTCCTCACGTGCCCTTAGTCCCGCAAAAGAAGTGATCGTCTTGCGCGGCAGATCCTCCACGGAAAGAGATGCTTTGGAAAGAACGGTATCAAGTCCCTCCGCTGTAGTGGAAGTATCCTCGCAGTCGCCCGCTTCATCGGCGGTCGGGCCGTACATAAGATTTCCGTGTACTGTGGGAGTTACCAGTATTCCTTTGCCGGATTTTGTGGGCAGCTGGAAAAGGGTATGCTTTACATATCCTCCCGCTGTCTTATCCATAAGGCAGTACTGTCCCTTCACGGGTGTGATGTGGATCTTCTTTTCGCAGACCATATTGTGAAATACGTCCGCATATACACCCGCAGCATTTACAACAGTCCTTGTATCGACAGTCTCTTTTCCGGCAGTGATCCTGTAGAAGACCTCTCCGGTTTCATCCTTAAGCTTTTCGATCCCCGTAACGCCTTCGAAGACAAAGGAAACACCGTTGTCCGCAGCATTTTCCGCAAATGCATACGTCATGTTAAAAGGACAGACAATGCCTCCGGTCGGAGCATAGAGAGCACAGACCGCATTCTCCGAAACATTCGGTTCCATCTCTTTTAATTCTTCTTTTTCGACAATACGAAGACCCGGAACGCCGTTTTTGTTACCGCGTTCCAGCAGCTCTTCAAGGCCCTTTCTTCCTTCCTCTTCAAGAGCAAGGATGAGTGAGCCGTTTTCTTTGAACGGGAAATCTAGTTCCTTGGAAAGTTCGTGGATAAGACGATTGCCCTCCACATTGAACCGGGCTTTAAGAGTGCCGGGTTTTGCATCATATCCGGAATGGACTATTCCGCTGTTGGCTTTGGATGTGCCCTCGCAGACATCGGCTTCTTTTTCGAAGACAGCCACATCGAGATCGTATCTTGAAAGTTCCCTGGCTATCGCACATCCGACGACACCTGCTCCAATTATCGTGACATCCTTCATATGATCCCTCCGTCATACCAAAACAGATATCGGAAACTATAATTAATTATACAGTTTCCACACTTTTTTGCAAGGATTTTACCTTTTTTGAGCGGATACCCGAAAGTGACTTCAGCACATCCTTCATGGCCTTACAGGTTTCCCTGTAATCGGGATCGGATATGCTTTCATTGGAAAATGCCGCGGTCCTGACCGTGCGGCCTATGCTCAGGATCTTGTCTTCCGGATCACCCATGCGTTCGAAGGCGGATTTAACTTCGCCGGCTTCGGCAAGCTTCTTAAGGACTCCGGCAAGCTCCGCCGCAAGATCGACGCTGTCGGTATTAACGGATGCGACAAGCTTTTTGTCGTAAAGCTTCTTAACATAGGATCTGTATCTGACAAGAAGGGCATCGCTGTAATTGCCTTTCTTTTTCATGCTTCCGATCCTGATGAGTGTGATCACTTCCTTCACAAAGGGTATCAGAAGAAGTATCAGTATCACTGTGACAACGGTAAAACCGAGAGGCTTTATAAGGAATTCGATGCTGCCGTAAATCCTCCTGAACGCGCTCGCGCCGGCTTCGGCGCCTTCTCCCGCACCGCCTTCTTCCGCACCGTCATCCCTTGTCGCCGAGCTGAAGAGACCGGAAAGGATTCCCATGATACCGTTCATCGGAACCGCTTCATCCTCATCGAATGACGGAGGTGTCATTTCGTAAGGGATCCATCCGTAACCCGGTATGTATATCTCTACCCATGCATGTGCCTGGGCATCGGAGATTTCGACCTTTACTTTTCTGTCTCCGTTTTCATCGATAAGAAGTTCGCCCTCCGCCAGCTGGTTTGCGGTGAGCGCATAGCCCTCGCAGTATCTTGCCGGGATGCCGACATATCTGAGTATCAGGGTTGCCGCCGATGCAAAGTGCATACAATAACCTCTGTCCTGTGATGAAAGGAAATATTCGACAACATCCCTGCCGAGCGGTGTTCTTCCCGGCTGAAGGGAATATCTGTAATTCTCGGCAAAGTACTGTTCCAGGCGTGAACAGCTGTACAGCATTCCCTGATACGTTCTGTCATCGTTGATCATGTCGGCTTTTTTGACCGTTTCATCGAGGACGGGTATCAGGTCTTCGGGAACATAAGTATAATTGCTGAATACAAATTCGGAGTATTCGAGCATTCCGATATCATCTGTTTCATAGAATACATCTGCGGGCGAAGGAACATATGTGATGACCGATTCGCCGTCCTTATCTCCCACGGCATTCATTGAATGGTAGGGAAGATAATAATATCCTGTATCGGCCCCGACATTTTCTAT
>JAGCRJ010000150.1 GCA_017964745.1 Lachnospiraceae bacterium | reverse complement strand
TCCCTCAGTTTCTTTCCGGTAAGAGTAAGGAAAACTTCCTCCAGCGTAATGGAATCCGTGTCATCCGAAACAAGCTTTTTAAGTTCCTCACTTGTTCCGCTAGCGATAACCTTGCCGTTATCCATTATGGCGATCCTGGTGCAGATTGCTTCAACCTCTTCCATATAGTGGCTGGTATATATGACGGTTGCTCCGTTCTTATTGGATTCCCTTATCTTCTCGAGGATGAAATTTCTGGACTGGGGATCGATCCCCACGGTAGGCTCATCGAATATGATCAGTTCGGGGTGATGCCCTATCGCACAGGCTATGTTGAGCCTTCTTTTCATACCGCCCGAGAAGGTCTTGGCGTAGTCATTTCTTCTTTCTGAAAGACCGACATATTCAAGTGACTCGTTTATCCTGTTTTTGAGCTCCGCACCCTTTATTCCATATAGCGAAGTAAAGAGTTCGACGTTCTCCCATGCCTTGAGATTTCCGTGTATCGCAAGATGCTGGGGAATATATCCGAGCTTTCCGCTGAGTTCTCTTTTATTCTTCCTGAAATCCTTTCCCATGAATTCAACACTTCCGAAATCGGGCTTTATCAGGTTGCATATCATATTCATGGTGGTACTCTTACCTGCGCCGTTGGGTCCGAGCAGTCCGAACACCTCACCCTTTTTGATCTCGAGATTCAGATTATCGACCACTGTCCTGTTATCATATTTCTTGGTCAGATCGATTGTTTTTAAGATCGTTTCCATTTCATTTCTCCGTTTCTGAAAAACGTAATTCATGTCTGCATATATACAGTACCAAGTCACCCGATCTTACTGTAGTGAAAAAAGAAACTATTTTGATATGACTAAAGTCACATTTCTCCAAACAAAAAACCGGCCCTTCCGGGCCGGTTTCTCATATTCCGCACTGCGATCCTTATAAGGACGCAGTTTGACTCTTTATTTGGCGAATTCGTTGTCCGAGCAGGGGCGGGATTCCGTCTCAACCCATGCGGGAGCAAATCCGCTTCCGAGAGCTATCTTCCACGAAGCGAGGTTGGAAAGACTCGTTCCGTAATAAGGCAGTGCCCCTCTCTTTTCAGCCTCGTTCTTAAGCAGGGTCACCAGAGTTTTTCCGATTCCGCGTCCCCTGTATTCAGGCAACACATCAATCCCGATCTGCCACATAAGCGGAGTGTCCGCTGAGCATCCTGCCATGCCCATTATCTTCTCCCCGTCCAAAGCGACAATCGCAAGTACATCGGGTCTTTCCGGCTTGAACTTGTCACAAAGTGCGTTCGAGAACTCTTCCTTTCCGTAGAAAGGAGGTATATCCTTCTGTTCAAGCCACCTGATCTGCAGACCTGTCCTGAAATCCGATGTATCCTTCCCGGGCAGGAACATATGATGAGTCAGTGCCATCCTGTATCCGTATTTTCTAAGCTCGCACTCCAGTTCATAGAAATTATGCTGTTCGAAGAGCCAGAAACCCGTTTTTCCCCTGACCCAATCCTCCAGCCAGGGATGGATCCTCTCATCAGCGGATATTACGGTTCCCTTACCGAATGTTGCCATCTGAAGAAAGAAGGGTTCATCGGAGAACTTTCTCCTTTTTTCATGCAGGCATGCCTTTGTGATAACATTATCATCACGAACGAAATCCTCCGGGCTGCAGTTAAATTCAAGTGCAAGTTGTTCAAGTACTCTTTTATCTATCATTCAAACACCTCAAACACTTTCAATATATCACAACAACTTACTTAGTGACAGGCATCATACATTATTGTGATATAATGTTTCCCTGTAGGAGAAAATCAAATGAAGATCACGGTAATAAACGGCACCGAGAAACACGGTGTGACATATCATCTCAAGGAAATCTTCCTGGCAGATTTCAAAGGCAAAGCAGAGATAACCGAGTTCTATCTTCCCAAGGATTGTCCGGATTTCTGCGTGGGATGTACGATGTGCTTCAGGACGCATCAGGACAAGTGCAAGGATGCGGAGTATGTCCGGAAGATCGAGAAAGCGCTGCGTGAAGCCGACCTTCTTGTTTTCACATCACCCGCGTATGTATACCATGCAACGGGCGCGATGAAATCAATGCTCGACCACTTCGGATACAGATGGATGCCTCACCGCCCCATGAAGGAGATGTTCGGAAAGAGAGCTTTTATCATCACCCAGTGTCTCGGAGGCGGAGAAAAAAGTACTGCGAAGGATATATCGGACTCACTTTCATGGTGGGGAGTTACTTACATAAAGAAATGTTCGTTTAAGCTGATGTCTGAGATCCAATGGGATAAGCTTCCCGAAAATAAGCGCAAAAAGTTCGAAACAAAGCTGCATAAAGCAGCGAAGAAATTCCTGGCGATCGACTACAGCAGACCGGCGCACACAGGAATCATTGCAAAAGCCAAGTTCTACGCTGTCAGGATGCTGCAGACCTCATTGGGCAAACAGGATCCCGATTACACAGACTTCAAGTATTGGAAGGAAAACGGCTGGATAGGTTCAGCCAGACCCTGGAAATGAAGAAAAGAATTTTCATAATCGAAGACGATCCTTCGATCAATCACGGAATTGAATTATCGCTCGGAAGCGAACTGTACGAATTCTCATCCTTCCGCTGTCTGAAAGACGTTAAGGATGCAGATAAGGCAGATCTGATAATTCTGGATGTTAATCTTCCCGACGGAAGCGGTTTTGATTTTTTGAAAGAACTCAGAAAGTCATCACAGGTTCCCGTCCTGATCCTTACCGCGAATGATACCGAGCTCGATGAAGTTACCGGACTTTCCCTCGGTGCGGACGATTACGTGACCAAGCCCTTCTCACTCATGGCACTCAGGCTGAGAGTGGAAAAACTGCTCGGAAGAAGCGGAAACACCTTTGCCTACGATAAGCACGGACTGAGCCTTGATTTCGAGGGCTTAAGATTTCTGAAGAACGGAAATGAGATCGAACTGAGCAAGACAGAGATAAGGCTTCTGAGATGCTTTACCGAAAATGAGGGAACGACTCTTTCAAGAGACAAGCTCATAGAATATGTCTGGCAGAACGAACAGTTCGTTGACGAGAATGCACTTACGGTTTCCGTCAAGAGACTCCGTAACAAGATAGAAGATAAGAACGAGAAGCTGATCCATACCGTTTACGGCATCGGTTACGTATTTAAGCAGGAGCAGTGATATGTTCAGATACACGGAATACAATCTCCTGAATAAGATGCTCGATGATGCGATAAGCGGTGAGTTCGAAGAAAAAAACTTCGATGAGAGCGAGCTTTCAAAGCTTCAGAGCAAGCTTATGCGTTACCTCACCACCTCTTCAATTTCCGAGAAGAAACTCCGTGAGGAAAAAGAAAACATCGAAGAGCTTATCACCAACATCTCGCATCAGACCAAGACACCTCTTACCAATATAATGATGTACTCCGAACTGCTCGGAGAAAAAGCGGACGGGGAACTGAAGGAATATGCGGATGAGATCCATTCGCAGAGCAGAAAACTCGAGGATCTCATAACCGCACTGGTCAAGATGTCGAGACTTGAAACTGGTATCTTCAGACTTCAGCCCGAAGCAAATTCCCTTATGACTGTTTTGAAAAGAGCATATGATCAGGCTCTTCCCAAAGCAAAGCTTAAGAACATAGAACTCATTTTGTCCGAAGGCACGGATGCAAAGGCAAATATCGATCTTAAATGGACGACCGAGGCCGTATTTAACATAATCGATAATGCGATCAAGTATTC
>JAGCRJ010000149.1 GCA_017964745.1 Lachnospiraceae bacterium | reverse complement strand
GTATTCTCGGATCCGTCGGGACCGGGAGTCAGGACAAACTTCGCCAGATCCGCAAGCTTTACCGTGACCGCTTCCGAGACAAATTCCTCGGGAAGTTTCGATGCGCCCTCAAGCTTTCTTGCCTTTTCGAGTGCGGCATTGTCGGTGAACACAACGAAAAATCTTCTTCCGTCCGCACCTGTAAGCACGGGGAAACGGACAGTGTGTTTCTTGTCCATGAGCTTTTCGCCGTCCGGTCCGACCTCCGCCTTAACATCGGCGGGAGCAAGGAGCTCCGCACTGTCGAGCTGTTCAAGGAACATGACCTGATGTGCGGGATCCGGATTCTTTCCGTCGGACTTGATGAGCTGCATGGCACCCACAAGCATTGGATTGGATACTGTCTTGTTGATCTCCATCTTATCTCCTGTTGTAATTGATGAGGCATCCCTTGAGGATGATCTCTCTTTCCTCATCGGTGAGGCTTCCGAGAGTCATGGAAAATTCCTTCATCTGACCGGATGCGGCATCAACCGTGTATGCCTTGACGCTGTCAGCCTTTTCGACAACTGCCTTCTTGATGTCTGGAACGAAGATGTAATCAAGGTTCTTGAAGGGAAGGTCTCCGGCAGGAACGATGAAAGGAAGCATACCCCAGTTGATAAGGTTTGATCTGTATCTCTTGGTAGCATACTCGTTTGCGATGTTTGCCCATCCGCCGAGAACTCTCTGGCATGAAGCCGCCTGCTCTCTTGCGGAACCGTCGCCGGGCTTTACCGCAAATATTGTAGAACCGATTCCGGTGTTGGATTCGGATACATCAGCGAAGGTCTTCTTAACCGTCTCCACTGCCTTTGCAACCTCTTCGCTCATCTTATCGAATGAGGTTCCCTCTTCTCTCTTTTCCTCCTGCGCACGTACTTCCTTGGCACGTCCTACGTACTCGGGATCCTTTCTTGAAAGTGCGAACTCCGCAAGTCCTAGAGGATTTGATCTGTAGCTTGAGGTTTCTCCGGAAGGGATAAGCTCATCGGTGGTGGTGACGGGATCATGGATCTCCGATACTACCTTGATGAGGAGATTATCCTGAAGTGCGGGCATCTTGGGCCAGTCCTTGATGTTGGGACCGAGGATGAGCTTCTCGTCGGGATCGGCGATATTCTTGGAATCGAATACTCTCTTCTGATAGATGCCTGCATCAAAGTGATACTGATACTTGTTGTATGTGCACTCGAAGTTCTCCGCACTGGTGAGCACACCGCCGTTTGCGGCGGTAGCTGCGATACTTCTCGCATCCATAAGTGCGACCGATGCAACCTGTCCGTTCTGGACCTTGGAGCCTTCTCTGTTGGGGAAGTTCCTGGTCGAGTGACGGATACTGAACGCGTTGTTGGAAGGAGTATCTCCGGCACCGAAGCAGGGTCCGCAGAATGCGGTCTTGAGGATCGCACCTGTTTCGAGGATCTTTGCTGCGCAGCCGTTCTTGATGATCTCCATATATACGGGCATTGAAGCGGGATATACGCTCAAGGTAAACTCCCTGTCTCCGATCGAAGCACCGTTAAGTATGTCCGCTGCGGCGCAGATGTTCTCAAATCCGCCGCCGGCACAGCCTGCGATGATTCCCTGATCTACATGGAACTTTCCGTCACGAAGCTTGGACATGAGTTCGAACTCGACCTTGTCACCGAATGAAACCTTTGCTCTTTCTTCGGTCTCGTGAATGATATCCTCGGGATTTGCATTGAACTCATCAATGGTAAATGCATTGCTGGGATGGAAGGGCATTGCGATCATGGGCTTGATCTCCGAAAGATCCACAATGACCGCACCGTCGTAATATGCAACTGCTCCGGGATCGAGCTTTGAATATGCATCGCCGCGTCCGTGGATCTCAAGGAACTCTTTGGTGTTGTCATCGGTTACCCAGATAGATGACAGGCATGTCGTCTCTGTGGTCATTACATCGACACCGATACGGAAATCTTCGGAAAGATTTGCAACGCCGGGTCCTACGAACTCCATTACCTTGTTCTTGACATATCCGTTTCCGAATACCGCACCGATGATGGCGATCGCTACGTCCTGAGGTCCGACTCCTCTTCTGGGAGCACCGGTAAGATAGATAGCCACAACGCCGGGCATTGCAACATCATAGGTCTGTCCGAGAAGCTGCTTAACAAGCTCGGGACCGCCCTCTCCCATTGCCATGGTTCCGAGAGCACCGTATCTGGTGTGTGAATCGGATCCGAGGATCATTCTTCCGCAGCCTGCCATCATCTCACGCTCAAACTGGTGGATGACTGCCTGGTGAGGAGGAACATAGATTCCGCCGTACTTTCTTGCGGCTGAAAGACCGAAGACATGGTCATCCTCATTGATGGTTCCGCCTACCGCACACAGTGAGTTGTGGCAGTTGGTGAGAACATAGGGGATGGGGAACTTCTCAAGTCCCGATGCCCTTGCGGTTTGGATGATGCCTACGAAGGTGATGTCATGGCTTGCAAGCGAATCGAACTTGATCTTAAGCTGATCCATATTTCCCGAAGTGTTGTGCTTCTCCAGGATGCCGTATGCCATGGTCTCCTTTCTGGCAGTTTCTTTGTCGGGAGCACTTCCGGTAAGGGATGTAACCTTAGCCTGAGCTTCAGCGCCGTCTTCCACAAGCTCGGTTCCGTTAATGAGATATGCTCCGCCGTCTGTTAATCTGATCATTTGTTTCTCCTCGAAAATGTACCGGAGCAGTATCAGCTACTCCGGTAACTAATTTATCATTTATCTGATTTGGAAGATTTTTTCCTTGAAAGAACTACTTTGTCCAGGTGCCAGATCTCATCCACATACTGCTGAATGGTTCTGTCGGATGTGAACTTGCCCGAGCATGCGACATTGAGGATCGCACTGTGTGCCCACTTGGCCTGATCGTTGTAGAAATCCACGATCCTTGCCCTTGCATCCGAGTAGGACTTGAAATCCTTGAGGATGAAGTAGGTGTCTGCCTTTGCGGTGCACTGGGTGTTCAGAAGGCTGTTGTAAAGAGGTCTGAACAGCTCGGTGTCGGGCGAATAGGTTCCGTTGATCAGCTGCATGAGAACGCGTCTGATATCGGGATCGTTGTTGAAGATCTGCATGGGATCGTATCCGCCGTTATTCTCGAAGCCGATGACTTCGTCCGAACTCATACCGAAGATGAACGCGTTGTCCTCTCCGACTTCCTTTACGATCTCTACGTTTGCACCGTCCATTGTTCCGAGTGTAAGTGCGCCGTTGAGCATGAACTTCATGTTACCGGTTCCGGATGCTTCCTTGGAAGCGGTTGAGATCTGCTCGGAAACATCTGATGCCGCGAAGATGAGTTCCGCATTCGATACATTGTAGTTCTCAATGAAGACGATCTTCATGAGTCCCTTTACATCGGGATCGTTATTGACTACATCTGCAACTGAATTGATAAGCTTGATGGTAAGCTTTGCGTTCCTGTAGCCTGCTGCTGCCTTTGCTCCGAAGATGAATGTTCTCGGAGTGAACTCCATATCGGGATGATCCTTGAGCTCGTTGTACAGATACATGATATGAAGTATATTCATAAGCTGTCTCTTGTACTCGTGGAGACGCTTTACCTGTACGTCAAAGATCGATCTGGGATCCACATCGATCCCGTTATGCTCGGAGATGTACTCTGCAAGGCGGACCTTGTTGCGGTACTTGATGTTCATGAACTCCTTCTGTGCCTTCTT
>JAGCRJ010000148.1 GCA_017964745.1 Lachnospiraceae bacterium | reverse complement strand
GGTGGTATGTCTTCCGGTCGAATCCGATTCCCTTACCTCGGAAGTCTTCATTACCTCTTTGCCGGTGATCGCATTGATGAGAGTCGACTTGCCAGCACCGGAGGATCCCATAAGACAGATCGTTGTTCCGGGCATGAAATATTCCTTCAGCTCGTCAAGTCCGATCCCGTAAATCGCGGATACCGCATGAACCCTCATCCTATCCGATATGCTTTCGACTTCGCGTATATACCTTCCCGTGTTGTTGCAAAGGTCGCACTTGGTAAGTATCGCAACGGGAATGGCCCCACCCTGTATCGCCACGCTTGCGTATCTTGCGATACGGTTATAGCTGTAATCCTCATTGAGTGATGTGACTATGAAAACATGATCGACATTTGCGACCATATACTGCATGACGCCGGTCTTGGCCTGATCCGGCCTTTGAAGGATATTCTTTCTTTCACATACGGATTCTATGACCGCAGTGTCATCGCCCCCGGGAACAAATTTCACATAGTCCCCGACAACGGGAAAGCCCCCGGCATCCTCCGTATAGAACCTGCCTCTTAAGGTTGCATGAAATTCATGACCCTCACTGCTTATGATAAAACTGTTTTTTCTTACTTCGGAAATTCTTCCGATCATTTCCTGACTGCTGTTCATCCTGATATCTCCATTTCATTCGTTTACGCATTGTATGGAGACCGGGACAGATAAGCCCTTTGGGCAAAAGAAGACCGTGACGAAACTGCCACGGCCTTTAGATCATTTTCAAAACTTGCTTACGGATCAAAAACTATATACCGAGGTCTTCATACAATATTTCTTTGCTCTCAATATGCTGTTTGCAAACATTGTCAAATACCTCGCTTTCTTTTTATTTCTTATCCGCAGATTATATTAGCAGTATGGATTTATAAAATCAACACTTATCACGCTTTTACATTATACCTGCAGTATAATCCGTCAGATGCCATCTACGCCGTCACACTTTTCTATCGTATCGATAGTGCCGTCCTCATTATAGGTAAACTCGGCAACACATACGCTTCTGTGGAAAAGACTTCCGCCGGGAAGCTCGTCGGTGTGATAGAAGAGATATGAATGTCCCTTGAAATCGCAGAGTCCGGGGTGATTGGTAAAGCAGGGACCTTCTTCCATGAGAACACCCCTATATTCCCAGGGACCCGTTGCGGTGGGAGCGGTCGCGTATCCGAAATGCTCGTTTCTCTTTTCGCCCTCCGCGAACGCTGCGAAGACCATATAGTACAGACCGTTTCTCTTATAGAACCAGGGGCCTTCTCCGTATGTGGTGCCTGTCTCATGGCTTCCTTTTCCGAAGGATTCCACGGTCATGGGAATCTTTACAACGCCTACATTCTCATCGATCGAGATCATGTCCTCGTTGAGAAGAACATAGCGGAGTTCGGGATTTCCGAAATACAGATATGCCTGTCCGTCATCGTCTATGAACACGGTGGGATCGATATCGTTCCAGTCGCCCTCATCTACAAGGGGATGTCCGAGATCCTTGAACGGACCTGTGGGACTGTCGGATACACCGACTGCGATAGCCATGCCGCCGTTTGTCTTATGAACGGGACAGTAGAGATAGAACTTGCCGTTTCTTTCGATGCACTGGGGTGCCCATGCACGGTCGTCGGCCCACTCGATATCATCAAGTGAGAAGATCTTCCCGTGGTCGATCCAGTTCACCATATCCCTGGTTGAGAATACTCTCCAGTCGGTCATGGTGTAGAAATCATTGATGAGCTCATCCTCATCATGGGTGGTGTAGAGATACAGCGTGTCTCCGTACACCATGGGCGCGGGATCCGCGGTATATATATCCGTGATTATGGGATTCTTTCCTTTTTCTGCCATATTGCACCTCCGATACGGTTTGTACGTTCCTGCAATTAATTCTTACCAGATCTGTCTTCCTTTTTCGTCGGGAATTCCGCTCTTTCTGAAGAAGTAGGAATTAACCTGGTCGCACCACTCGCGAGCATTTGAAAGCTGGCGGGTAAAGCGTTCGCTTACATTTTCGAAGATCTCATCGTCGATCCTGCCCTTCAGCAAATTCCATTTCTTCGCAAGATCCTGTGCCTCCTCATATCCCTCGAAATGAGTGTCATAGATGTGCTGGATAACGGTCTTTCCGCTGTGCAGCTTATGTGTATAGGGAAGATGATGGAAGAAGAGCACCAGCTCATCGGGGCATTTTTCGGGATCGTTGTAAACGGATGCGTTGGGTTCGTTATACTGCATCGCATATCCGGTTCCCTTATCCGATCTGTCGACACCGATTCCGAGATGATCCGCGCGGTGATAGGTTCCCCATCTGTCATACTCATATCCGTCGACACTGCATCCGTAGTGGACACCGGGCTGAACCATCCATCCGATTCCGAGCGGGCTGGTGTATCTTTCGTAGATCTCCCTCGAAGGAAGAAGAATGCTTACTATCTCTTTTACGATCGCATCATCACGGGAAATAGTCATCCTTACGAATTCTTCCGCGATCAGCTCGGATGAAAGATCCGTGTCGAAAGCAAGTCTTCCGAATCCGAAGAGATTTGCACCCGCAAGATAATTTCCCGTCCAGTTGAAATCGTTACCGGTATTTGTTACAGCTGCGATTCCCGAAAACTTGCTTCCGAAGGTTTCACCGCTGATGATATCGGCTACGGTGTCATTGGTTTCGCTGCAATATGTCCTGAATCCGAGGATCTCCTTAAACTCCGGAATGAGATAACACAGGTCGATCTGATGTCCGGTGTATTCCTGTGCGATCTGAACCTCCAGCATCTGATTGGTCTTTCTCAGACCGCCGAGAAGAGGGGAAATGGGTTCCCTTATCTGGAAATCCATGGGACCGTTCTTGATCTGGAGGATGACATTGTCGTGATAATCACCGTCCATCGGCATGAAGCTGTCGTAACCCGCTCTTGCCCTGTCGGTCTTTCTGTCCCTCCAGTCCTGCTGGCAGTTGTAAACGAAGCATCTCCAGATTATGATGCCTCCGTGTTCCTTAACTATATCTGCAAGCATGTTCGCACCGTCAGCCTGGGTCCTGCCGTAAGTAAAGGGACCGGGACGTCCCTCGGAATCCGCTTTTACAAGGAATCCGCCGAGTGTGGGTACCTTCTCGAAGATCTCAGCCATCTTAGTCTTCCACCATGCGATGACCTTTTCATCAAGGGGATCCGCACTGTCGAGACCGCCGATCTCGATGGTGGATGCGTAATTGAGACTGAGGAAAAGCCTGATCCCGTATCCCGCGAAAATCTCGCCGAGCTTTGCAACCTTATCGAAGAATCTGTCGGTGATCAGATAGGATGCCGCGTTCTTGACATTGACATTATTGATGACAACGCCATTGATACCGACCGATGCGATAAGTCTCGCATAATCTTCGGTACGCTCATTTATCACGATGTCATCATTTTCGAAAAAGAAAGAATTACCCGAATACCCTCTCTCAATATCACCGGACATATTGTCCCAGTGATTTAGCATTCTTAAGGGATTGGAGGGGCGGACGGTCTTGCCGGATGAATAAACCGTGCTTACATCTTTCCCGCACGCGATGCTTCTGAGAATATCGAAAACACCGTAGAGGATTCCCGCTCCGCTCTTTGAATTGATGGAAAGTCCGTCTTCGCGGATCGATACGGTGTACTCCTCCGCATCCTGCATTTCCATTCCGCACTTTATGCTGACGGGAGCGGTGGCGGAACCGAATACTATATCCGGTTCGATACCGAGCATCGCCTTAAGACCGGTCCTGAGCTCTTTCATAGCATTTGCCGCTACCTTATCGCTTTCGGAAGCTCCCGAAATATAGAACTTTTTTAAAAGTGCGGTATCTCCCGGATTATTGATCTTACTGTATCCGAGCCATAGATCTGCGT
>JAGCRJ010000147.1 GCA_017964745.1 Lachnospiraceae bacterium | reverse complement strand
AGCATCTACCGCGATGTCATCTACGATTCAAAGGGAGAAAATAAGAACAGGATCCTTCCTCCGACACCGCCTCTGTACTTCAGGACGACCGAGGAGATGCTCGAAGAATTCTCGTTCCTCGGATCACAGAAATGCGATGAGATAGTCATCAAGAACACCAATATGATCGCAGATATGTGCGAGTGTATTTCGCCCGTGCGTCCCGATAAATGTCCGCCCGTCATTCCCGATTCGGACAGGCTGCTTACTGACATCTGTTACAACAAGGCACATGAGATCTACGGGCCGGAACTTCCTCCCGTTGTTACCGAGAGACTTGAAAGAGAGCTCAAATCCATCATCACAAACGGATTCGCGGTCATGTACATCATCGCCCAGAAGCTCGTGTGGAAGTCGGTGGAAGACGGTTATCTCGTAGGTTCCAGAGGATCCGTAGGAAGCTCTTTTGTCGCAACGATGGCGGGAATCACCGAGGTCAATCCCCTTGTGCCACATTATTATTGCAAGAAGTGCCACTTCTATGATTTCGATTCGGAAGAGGTACTTAAGTTCAGGGGAAAAGCCGGAGTCGATATGCCCGACCGCAATTGTCCGAACTGCGGAAAGCCGCTCTGTAAGGAAGGTTTTGATATACCCTTTGAAACCTTCCTCGGATTCAAAGGAAACAAGGAGCCCGATATCGACCTTAACTTCTCGGGAGAGTATCAGGCCAAGGCACATAAATATACCGAAGTAATCTTCGGTACCGGACAGACCTTCCGTGCGGGCACCGTAGGTACCGTCGCCGATAAGACCGCATTCGGCTTTATCAAGAAATTCTTTGAAAAGCGCGGTGTCCATAAGAGAAACGCAGAGGTCGAATTCCTTCAGAACGGATGCATGGGTGTCAAGCGAAGTACCGGTCAGCACCCCGGTGGAATAGTTGTTCTTCCCAACGGTGAGGACATCAACACCTTTACTCCCGTCCAGCATCCCGCCAATGATATGACTACGGATACGATAACGACTCATTTCGATTATCACTCCATAGACCATAACCTGCTCAAGCTCGATATACTCGGACACGATGATCCCACCATGATAAGAATGCTCCAGGATCTCATCGGCTTCGATCCCATCAAGGATATCCCGCTTGATGACAAGAAGGTCATGACTCTTTTCCAGAATACCGAAGCTCTCGGGATCACGCCTGATGACATCGGAGGATGTAAGCTCGGTTGTCTGGGAATCCCGGAGTTTGGTACCGACTTTGCGATAAACCTCGTCCTTCAGGCCAAGCCCAAGATGTTCTCGGATCTTGTCAGGATATCCGGTCTTTCGCACGGAACCAACGTATGGCAGAACAACGCGGAAGTGCTGATCAATAACGGAACTGCCGACATTTCGACAGCCATCTGTACACGTGACGATATCATGACCTACCTGATCGGCAAGGGGGTTGATTCCGCCGAAGCCTTCAACATAATGGAAGCCGTAAGAAAGGGTAAGGTTGCGGGAAGCCGTAACGCCCAGGGTGAGATCACCTTTAAGGACTGGCCCGAGTGGAAAGAGGATATGATCAAGTGTGAGATCCCCGACTGGTATATCTGGTCGTGCGAACGTATAGAGTATATGTTCCCCAGGGCACACGCTGCGGCATACGTAATGATGGCATGGAGAATAGCGTACTGTAAGATCAATTATCCGCTCGAGTATTATGCGGCATATTACAGCATCAGGGCCAAAGCATTTTCATATGAAGTAATGTGTCTCGGAAAGGCACATGTCGAAGCCAAGCTCGATGAGCTCAAGAAGATAAAGGAGACCTCGGATAAGGATAAGAATGCACCCAAGCTTTCCAATACCCAGGTCGACCAGATGTCGGACCTCAGGATAGTGCAGGAGATGCACGCGAGAGGCTACGAATTCATGCCCATAGACCTGTCCCTTGTAAAGGCAAAGCAGTTCCAGGTAATAGACGGAAAGATCATGCCCGCGCTTACGAGTATCGACGGTCTCGGTGCATCGGTTGCCGATGCGATCGCCTTCGAAGGAAAGAGGGGCAAGTTCATGAGCTGCGAGGATTTCAGGATCAGGACCAAAGCCTCCGGAACCGTAACGGAAAAGCTTAAGAGTCTTGGTATTCTGGGAGATATTCCCGAATCGAACCAGATGAGCATATTCGATATGTTCGGCGAATAAAACTCCGATAAATTTTTTTCTTGCATTTTGTTTTGTCTTATTGTAATATAAGCAAGTCGCACAAATGAAAGCGACTTGCATATGGCTGGTTGGTCAAGCGGTTAAGACGCCGCCCTCTCACGGCGGAAACAGGGGTTCGATTCCCCTACCAGCTGCTTAAGGATCTGCATACGATGGTATGCGGATCTTTTTTTATTCTCCGGCAAACGGGGAGACGGTTCCTTTTTCTTCCAAATAAATAGATTTGCAATTTTATTTTTTTTGTTGTATATATCTTTACGTTTGGTTTATAAAACGCCCGGAGGATTTTTCATGGCAAAGAATCTTGTAATAGTAGAGTCGCCTGCAAAGGTGAAGACGATCAAAAAGTTCCTTGGCTCGGGATATGAGGTTACCGCATCCCAGGGCCATGTTCGCGATCTCCCCAAGAGCTCCATGGGAATCGATATAGATAATGATTTTGAGCCCAAGTATATAACCATCAGGGGTAAGGGAGACATTCTCGCTTCCCTCAGAAAGGAAGTAAAAAAGGCTGACAATATATATCTTGCAACGGACCCTGACCGTGAGGGAGAAGCTATCAGCTGGCACCTTTATGCAGCTCTCAATCTCGGAAGCAAGAAGTGCTACAGGATCACCTTCAACGAGATCACCAAGAACGCGGTAAAGGAATCCTTAAAGCACCCCAGGGAAGTTGATATGAACCTTGTCGACGCACAGCAGGCAAGACGTGTCATCGACCGTATCGTGGGATACAGCATTTCCCCCGTTATGTGGGTCAAGGTAAAAAGAGGACTTTCCGCGGGACGTGTTCAGTCTGCGGCCCTTCATATGGTATGTGACAGGGAGAATGAGATCGATGCATTCATTCCCGAGGAGTACTGGAGCCTTGATGCGATCCTTGACGTAAAGGGTGAAAAGAAACCCCTTACGGCAAAATACTACGGAGAGGACCAGACCAAGAAGTGCCTGACCTCCAAGTCCGAAGTTGAAAAGATCATGTCCGAGGTAAAGGATGAGAAGTTTGTTGTTACCGATGTCACCACCGGAACAAGACAGAAGAAGGCTCCCCTTCCTTTCACCACATCGACCCTTCAGCAGGAAGCAGGCAAGACCCTTAATTTCTCAACCTCCAAGACCATGAGCGTTGCACAGCAGCTCTATGAAGGAATCGAGATAAAGGGAGAGGGTACCGTAGGTCTTATTTCCTACCTGAGAACCGATTCGACCAGAGTTTCCGATGAGGCCCAGGCACAGGCATCCAAGTACCTTGCCGATAATTTCGCTCCCGAGTATATTGCGGAGACTTCCTCCGATGCAGATACCGGAAAGAGGATCCAGGATGCTCACGAAGCGATCAGACCCACCCTTCTTACAAGGGAACCCGAATCACTCAAGGGTCAGCTTTCCAGAGACCAGTACAGACTTTACAAGCTCATCTGGCAGAGATTCCTTGCAAGCCGCATGAATCCCGCCGTATATGAGACGCTTTCGATCAGGATAAACGCAGGTAAGCATGTATTTACCGTTTCATCGAGCAGACTTACCTTTGACGGATACAGAAAGGTATATATCCAGGCTGACGATACCGAGGATGAAAAGAGCCTTGATTCGGCCGTAAGCGAAAAGTCCGTTCTTTCGCTTAAGGACCTCGATCCCAGGCAGCATTTCACCCAGCCCCCCGCTCATTACACCGAAAGCTCCCTTGTAAGAGCACTCGAGGAGCAGGGCATCGGACGCCCCAGCACCTATGCTCCCACGATCACCACACTCATAAAGAGACGTTATGTGACCAAGGAACAGAAGAACCTTTACGTCACCGACATCGGACATGCCGTTGACGATCTTATGAGTCAGGCATTCCCTTCGATCGTTGATGCGAAGTTCACCGCAAATGTTGAGGGACTTCTCGACGGTGTCGAAGAGGGCGAGGTTAAGTGGAAGACCGTTATCAGGAATTTCTATCCCGACCTTAAGGAGTCCGTCGACAAGGCGAACGAAGAGCTCGACAAGATCGAGATCAAGGAAGAAGAGTCGGATGAAGTATGCGAGAAGTGCGGAAGAAAGCTCGTGATCAAGTACGGTCCTTCCGGAAAGTTCCTCGCATGCCCCGGTTATCCCGAGTGCAAGAATACCAAGCCTTACTACGAGAAGACCGGTATTGCCTGCCCTTCATGCGGAAACGAGATCGTAATCAAGATCACCAGGAAGGGAAGAAAGTACTACGGATGTCTCGGCTATCCCGATTGTGAATTCATGAGCTGGGACAGACCGGCGAAAAAGCCCTGCCCGAAGTGCGGCAAGTTCATGGTCATCAAGGGAAAGAAGGCTGTCTGCTCCGACAAGGAATGCGGACATTCCGAGAATCTCGAAAACGAAGAGTGATATATAACTTTTCAAAATATTTGAAAAGTTTGTAAAATTGTCCAAAAGTTTCTGAAAATTTGCATTGAAAAGAGCATATTTATTGTGATACAATCACTCCGTAGCGTAATTTGTGCGTTTATTTCGCGGAGGCAGGTATGAGTAGTGTACAGCTTCTTGATAAGACAAGAAAAATAGGAAGTCTGCTCCACAATAACAATTCCAGCAAGGTTGTATTTAATGATATCTGCTCCGTAATGCGCGATATCCTGTCTTCGAGCGTCATTGTCATAAGCAGGAAGGGTAAGCTTCTCGGTCAGGGACTTCTTCCCGGGGAAGAGCCCATTGCTGAACTTATCGGCGGTAATGTCGGTGAGTTCATAGACAAGATGCTCAACGAAAGACTTCTTTCTGTTCTTTCCACCAAGGAAAATGTAAATCTCGATACACTCGGTTTCGAAAAGACCGATACCAAGATGTACAAAGCCATCATCACCCCGATAGAGATCGCGGGTGAAAGGCTCGGTACTCTTTTTGTGTATCGTACCGATAAAGAATATGATATCGACGATATCATCCTTCTCGAATACGGAACAACGGTCGTGGGACTTGAGATGCTCCGCTCCGTAAGCGAGGAAAGTGCGGAGGAGAGCAGGAAGATCGCGGTCGTTAAATCCGCCATCAGCACTCTTTCTTTTTCCGAGATGGAAGCCATTGTTCACATATTTGATGAACTTGAAGGCGATGAGGGTATATTGGTAGCGAGCAAAATAGCCGATAGAGTAGGTATAACAAGAAGTGTTATCGTTAACGCGCTCAGAAAGTTCGAAAGTGCCGGCATAATCGAATCCAGATCTTCCGGCATGAAGGGCACATATATCAAGATCCTCAACGAGTATGTGTTCGACGAGATCGGATCCATGAAGGTATCCCAGGGCATCAAGTGACTTGAAAGTCCGCAGCGGGGCGCGGTATAATGATCTCACAACATAAAACGGATTGACGTACGTTAAAAGGATTTACTTTCGGGTAGGTCCTTTTTTGTTTATAAGAAACGGCTTTTTACCGCCCGGTTTCTTTTTACACAAGATTTTGTGGTGAAGCCCCGCAGTTCTAAAAAGATATTGTGTTTTTTGGTATTTTCAGTATAATTAATATTTGGTAAGGTATAAAAGAAGGACTTTTATGCCTAAAAAGGAGTGTTTATGGTCAATACAAGTGCATTTGATTATATTAACGTGCTTGAAAAAGCCGCTGATGCTTCCTGGTTAAGGGATCAGTGCATTTCCAACAACATCGCCAACGTCGATACTCCGGGCTACAAGAGACAGGATGTTGATTTTGAGTCCGTCCTTGAAAAGGAACTCGGATATCGCAGAACCGAATCAATGGATGAAAAGGTTGCAAACGTTAATCTCTCCAGACTCAAAGTCGGAGCGTATACCGATGCGGCCGGTTTCTCATACCGTACCGACAGGAATAATGTCGATATCGAGAATGAAAACGTACTGCTTGCAAGAAACCAGCTTCAGTACCAGGGACTTATGAGAAGTATCACGTCGGAGTTTGAAAATCTCCAGCGTGTCATGAAGTAATGAAAGGAGTATCCTATGGGAATGTTTACGGCATTTGACATCAGCGCATCAGGCCTTACAGCCCAGCGTTACAGGATGGATATCATATCCGAGAACGTTGCGAATGCGAACACAACCCGTACCAAGGATGGGTCTCCTTATGTGAGAAAGGTTGTCTACTTTGAGGAAAAGGGCGTCAGAGGAAGCGACACCTTCAGTCATGTCCTCAATTCCGTATCCAAGAATTACGCGGGAAAGGGAGTTAAGGTTGCCAAGGTTTTGGAGGATCATGTGAATCCCAGAACATGGTCTACGATCCTTCACATCCCGATGCGGATGAGAACGGATATGTAATGTATCCCAATGTAAATATCATCACCGAGATGACGAACCTGATAGATGCGAGCCGTTCCTACGAAGCAAACGCAACGGCATTTGCCGCAACAAAGGCTATGACGCAGCAGGGACTTCAGATGGGCCAGGGTTGATCGTAAGAGGGGGCTAAATGAACGCATCACTAGTACATGAACTTACCGGTGCGGCTGAGTTTTACAAGACATCATCGGCTGCAAAGGGTGTTAATTCGCTTCAGGGGGAAAGTTCCGACGGCACATTGTTCTCGTCGGTATTCAATTCGGCTGTAGACAGCATCAAGACCACCAATGCATATCTGTCGGAGGCGGAAAACCAGGAGATCCTCTTTGCACTGGGTCAGTCCGATTCCGCGCACGATCTTACAGTGGCTCTTGAGAAAGCACAGACCGCTCTTCAGTACACCGTCGCCATCAGGGACAGACTTCTCGAAGCTTACAAAGAAATAATGCAGATGCAGGTATAGTTTCCGCATCGGTTTTAAAATCATAAAACAGTCTGCCTGTCAGGAGGCTTGAAATGCCCGAGAGAATCAAGGAGACAATTGAAAAGATCAAAGAATGGTGGAACAAATTCACCGCGAGACAGAAAGGCATAATCATCGGCCTTGTACTGTTTGCCATCGCGGTCTTTGCTCTCATCATCTTTTTTGTTTCCAGGCCTAAGTACAAGGTTCTGATAACCGCACCCAATACCAAGGATGCGTCACAGATAATCGCCATTCTCGACGAGAATTCAATAGCACATACCGAGTCACAGGATGCGCTTACGATAAGCGTCCAGACTACGCAGTATACCCAGGCTGAGCTTGCACTCGGCTCATCGGGCTACGTTCCGGAGGAGTATTCCCTTGAGGATGCCCTCAGCAGCAGTCTGTCCACAACGAACTCCGACCGCGCCAAGATGTACCAGCTTTATTATGAGAATAAGCTCAAGGCCGTTATCCTCGATATCGACGGAGTCGAAAGCTGCAAGGTAAATCTCAATATTCCCGAGGATACCGGAACTCTTATCTCCAACGAGGAGGAGTCATCCGCATATATCCAGATAGAGCATGACGGAAGCTTTACCGCCGCCAAGGCAGCCAATCTGGCTAAGTGTATCCAGACATTCTTGAGAAACAGCAATACCGCGAACATAACGATACTCGATTCGGACGGAACGCTTCTTTTTGCGGGCGGTGATGATTATTCGTCATCCGGCATTGCAAACTCCATGCAGGAGCTCCGCAACCAGGCTGAGGCAATGATCGCCAACCAGGTAAAGAGGGTTCTTCTCGGAACTCCAAATTACAATATGGTCGAAGTCACAAGTCATCTCGACATGGATTACTCCAATTACGAGAAGACCGTCAAGGAATATTATGCAAATTCCGACCGTACGGAAGGCATGCTCTCACATGAAGAGCAGTATGAGTCGACCGCAGAAAACGGCGTGGGCGGTATTCCCGGAACCGATTCAAACGGTGAAGGCACCACCTATGTTACCAGCGATTACGGAAACAGTTCCCAGTCTACGACCGAACTCGAGAAGGATTATCTTCCCAACGAATCATCCGAGTACAAGGTAACTCCCGCGGGTGCGATCAATTATCCCAATTCATCGATGTCCATAGCAGCCATCTCTTATAAGGAGATCCGCGAAGAGGACGTCAAGGCTCAGGGACTTCTCGACGGAACCACATGGGAAGAGTATAAGCTCGCCAATTCAGCGGACAAGAAGCTTGAAGTCGATCCCGAGCTTTATCAGATCGCCGCAAACGCTACCGGTATCCCGGTTGAAAATATCACCATCGTTGCATACGAGTCACCGATATTCTATGACAAGGAAAGCCTTGCGATAAGCTGGACCACCGTCCTTTCCGCATTCCTTATCATTCTCATACTCGGACTTCTCGCCTTTGTCATTCTCAGGAGCATGGGTGGCAGGAAGAACGAAGAGGAGACCGAGACCGAACTTTCCGTTGAACAGCTTCTTCAGTCCAATCCCGAGCCTCAGATCGAGAACATTGATGTTGAGAATAAATCTGAGACCAGAAGGATGATAGAAAAATTTGTCGATGAAAATCCCGAGGCTGCTGCAGCTCTGCTTCGTAACTGGCTGACAGACGACTGGGGCTGATCTAAGGAGTAACTCTAAATGGCTTTATCTTCATCAAATGATCTGAGCGGAGTTCAGAAAGCTGCGATACTTCTCATCACACTGGGACCTGAGAGGAGCGCAGGTATATTCAAGCACCTCAAGGAAGAGGAGATCGAAGAGCTTACCCTTGAGATAGCCAATACCAGAACCGTCGGTCCGGATGTCAAGGAAGCGATACTCGAAGAATTCTACGGTGTATGCCTTGCACAGCAGTATATCGCGGAGGGCGGTATCAATTACGCAAGAGAGCTTCTCGAAAAATCACTCGGAAGCGAAAAAGCGATGGATGTTATCGGAAGACTTACCGCATCGCTTCAGGTCAAGCCTTTTGAATTCGTACGTAAGACCGACGCAACACAGCTCATTAACTTCATTCAGGATGAGCATCCTCAGACGATCGCGCTCATCCTTTCATATCTTGCTCCCGGACAGGCTGCCCAGATCATATCCGGACTTTCACCCGACCGTCAGGCAGACGTTGCCAGAAGAATTGCGGTCATGGACAGAACAAGCCCCGATGTCATCAAGGAAGTCGAGAATGTCCTCGAACAGAAGCTGGCATCACTTGTCAATCAGGACTACACGATCATCGGCGGTGTCGATTCGGTTGTCGAGATCCTCAATTCCGTCGACCGCGGTACCGAGAAGCACATCATGGAGTCCCTCGAGATCGAAGAGCCCGAGCTTGCCGACGAGATCAGAAAGAAGATGTTTGTATTCGAGGATATCCTTCTTCTCGACGACAGATCCATACAGAGAGTGCTGCGTGATGTCGATAATAACGATCTCGGCATTGCTCTCAAGGCAGCCAACGAACAGGTACAGAATGCTATATTCAACAACCTTTCAAAGCGTCTTGCAACCATGATAAAGGAAGACATGGAATTCATGGGTCCCGTACGTATGAAGGATGTTGAAGAAGCTCAGCAGAAGATTGTTAATATTATCCGTAAACTGGAAGATTCCGGCGAGATCGTTATCTCCAGAGGCGGCGGAGATGAGATAGTTGTCTAACCTGTATAAAACCTCGTATATGAATATGGGAAATGACAAGCGTGTCATTGATATGAACGAGCTTGTCAAGAAACGTATCGATGCCCTCGGCATGAAAATGCAGAGGCCTGAGAATTCAGGTTTTGTTGATGACATCAATGCGGATTCTAAGGGTGCGATGGAACTGGTTGAGGGGATCACGCTCGACAGTGATTTTGAACCCGGCATCGAAGGCATCACAAGAGACGACAGCGGATTTACAGAAAGCGATTTTTCGGGCTCGGTCATCAAGGGCGATCAGCTTGAAGATGCCAAACAGATGGTCGAGGACGCCAAGGCCGAAGCCGCAAGGATACTTGATGAAGCCAAGGCATCTGCCGACGAGATCATAGCTTCGGCCAATGCAAAGGCTGCATCCATCGAAAGCGATGCAAAGAGCAAGGGTTTTGACGAGGGATATTCGGAAGGCTCCGCAAGGGCAGCACAGGAATTCCAGGACAAGGTCGAAGCACTCGATAAGGAAAAAGAAGAGCTTGAGGAGCTGTATCAGAAGAGACTCAATGACATGGAACCCGAGCTTGTCGATACGATCACCGATGTCTATGAGCATGTATTAAAGACCGATCTTAAGATACATAAGACGATCGCGGGACATCTTGTGGCAAATGCTCTCAGGAACATTGAAGGAGCAAGGAGCTTCCTGATACATATAAGCAAGGACAATTTCGACTACGTCAATTCACGTAAGAGCGTTCTTGAAGAAGCGGCCAAGGCTCCCGGCAGTGTCATAGAGATAATGGAGGATATATCCCTTCCTCCCGATTCGTGCATGATCGAAACGGACGGCGGAATATTCGACTGCAGTCTGGGTACGGAGCTTTCGGAACTGTCAACAAAACTTAAGCTTTTGTCATACAGCAGGGATGAACAAGAATGATCAGAAGGCCGGTTCATCCGGCCTTTCGTTTTATGAGGCAGCGGGAACGTTAAGATGGTAACCGTCAGGGATGTTGATTATTCGAAATACAATAAAGCCGTGCAGTTTACCTTTTTCAAAAAGATGGGAAAGGTTGTTAATGTTGTCGGCCTTACGATCGAATCTGCGGGACCCGATGCAAAGCTCGGAGATCTGTGCCGCATAATCCCCAAGAGCGATGATATCCATGAAGCGACGGAAGATGAGATACTTGCCGAGGTTGTGGGCTTCAAGGATAAGAAGACACTTCTTATGCCCTACGGCGTGACCGACGGCATCGGCCTCGGAAGCATGGTCATCAATACCGGTTATCCCCTGATGGTCACCGTAAGCAGACAGCTTCTGGGCAAATCACTCAACGCACTCGGCGAGCCTGTCGACGGGACACAGATAGAAGGCGAGAGATATTCCGTCGAGAATGCTCCGCCCGATCCCATGCAGAGAGCGATAATCGATGAAGTCCTTCCGCTCGGAGTCAAGGCCGTTGACGGCATGATCACTCTCGGCAAGGGACAGCGTATCGGAATATTTGCGGGCTCCGGTGTCGGTAAATCCACACTCATGGGTATGTTCGCAAGAAACACAAAGGCTGACATCAACGTTATAGCCCTCATCGGAGAGCGTGGCAGAGAGGTCAGGGAATTCATTGAAAGAGATCTCGGTGAAGAGGGTATGAAGAGGAGCGTTGTCGTGGTCGCGACCAGTGACCGTCCCGCTCTCGAAAGAAAAAAAGCCGCCCTTACCGCAACCGCGATCGCGGAATATTTCAGGGATCAGGGAGAGGATGTTCTTCTTATGATGGACTCCCTTACCAGATTCTCCATGGCGCAGCGTGAGATAGGACTTGCGAGCGGTGAGCCTCCCGTAACAAGAGGATATCCGCCCTCGGTTTATTCCGAGATGCCAAAGCTTCTTGAAAGAGCCGGCAGATCCAGCAAGGGATCGATCACGGGACTCTATACCGTCCTTGTCGACGGAGACGATTTCAACGAGCCCATAACCGATACCGCAAGAAGTATCCTTGACGGCCATATCATGCTCGACAGAAAGCTCGGCCACAAGAATCACTATCCTGCCATAGATGTCCTTATGAGTATCTCGAGATGTATGAGCTCCATCTGCGACAAGAAGCACAAGATGGCTGCGAGCAGGCTCAAGACAGTTCTTGCTACATACAATGAAGCCGAAGACCTGATCAATATCGGTGCATATAAGAGCGGTTCGAACCCGAACATCGATTATGCGATAAGCAAGATAAATGCCGTAAATGATTTCCTTTGTCAGGACACCGATGCCAAATACACATTCGAAGAGAGTGTTTCGCTTCTCGAAGAGCTCTTCGAAGATGAAAAGAAATAACAGGTATAACAGATGGCAAGATTCCGCTATAAAATGCAGAATATCCTGAGCATCAAGGAAAAGATGGAAACGCAGGCCAAGCAGGCCTTTGCGGATGCCAAGAGAAAACTTGACCTTGAGCAGGAAGCACTCGACAGGCTTTTCCTGAAAAAGGAGGATGTCGAGCGCCATGCCGTTGAAGTGCTGCAGGGAGACCTTGACCTGCACGAGATAGAAGATTCGCAGATGGCCAGGATAATCATTGACCAGAGGATCGAAGAACAAAAGCACAGGGTAAACCGTGCGACACTTGAGCTTGAGACGACGAGAGCCCTGCTTGAGGAAGCCGTCAAGGAACGCAAGACGCACGAAAAGCTCAAGGAAAAGCAGTTTGACGAATTCGTCCGTGAGGAGAACCGCGCGGAAAGCAAGACCATAGACGAACTGACCACCTATACATACGGACAGAAGGTAACGGAAAATGGCTAAAGAACTTACTCCCGAAGAGAAGGCTGCGCAGGAAGAAAAAAAGCGCCTTCAGGAAGAAAAGAAAAAACTGAAGAAGGAACAGGCCCAGCAGAAAAAGGAAGCCAAGAAAAGGGCCAAGGAGATAGCCAAGCAGGAAGAAGAGCTTGAAAGCGACGAGGACTCGGGCGGTTTTGTGACATTTATCGCCACCGTGTTCATCGTGCTCTTATGGCTTGCCGTGATCGTTGTCATCATCAAGCTCGATGTCGGCGGATTCGGAAGCGGAGTTCTTGCGCCCGTTCTCAAGAATGTTCCCATCATCAACAGGATCCTTCCCTCGGGTACCGCGACCGAGACACTCGATCCCGATATGTACGGAGGCTATACCAATCTTCAGGATGCGGTCAGCAGGATCTATGCACTTGAGACCGAGCTCGATGCCGTAAAGGGAGCTTCCGCCGTTAAGGATGAGAGGATCGCGGCTCTTGAGGCAGAGGTTACGAGATTATCCGAGTTCGAGACCATGCAGGTGGATTTCCAGCGTATAAGGAATGAGTTTTACGAGGAAGTCATTTATGCCGAGAACGGTCCCGGCCCCGAGGAATATGTAAGATATTACGAGACCATGGACCCCACGACCGCCGAGTTCATCTATAAGCAGGTGGTTGAGCAGCTCCAGGTTTCCAAGGAGATCCAGGATTATGTCCAGGCTTATTCCAGCATGAAGCCCAAGGAGGCAGCCGCCCTCTTCGAAAAGATGACGGATACCGAGGGAATACAGCTTGCCGCGAGGATACTCGGAGCCATGAATCCCGATGACAGGGCCAAGATCTTCAACGAAATGGACAAGGATATTGCGGCCAGGATCACAAAAATTCTCGATCCCGAAAGTTAACCCTTAAGAAATCTTCTTCTTTTGCCGATATAAATTCCGGCAGGGATTTTACTCTGCACAACCCTATATTGGAAGAAAGGAAGGTAGTATCATATGGGCATCACACCTATCATGGATGCCCCGGTGATCCCCGATCAGCTTGTGACCAAGGTCACATCCGTGAATGCGGCTCCCAGGGAAGGCGCTGATTTCAGATCCGTATGGAACGATCAGGCCGGCGCCAAAACCGCTCAGTCCAAAGACACGGACATTACCGGAAGCTATTCAAGGGATAACGGTTCCGAAAGAAAAGCGGATGTTTCGAAAGCTCCCGCTGCGGAAAATACCGGGAATGCATCAAAGACAGATGTGAAGGGCAAGGAAAGCCCCGAAAAAGCCGTCTCCGAACCTGTGGAAGACGACAAAATGCTCAAGGATGAGGAAATCGTATCCGCAACAGAGGCACTGAGCACGATAGTATCGGAGCTTGGGCAGAAGATTGCGGAAATTCTGAATGTTTCGCCCGAGGAATTTCAGGATCTTCTTGAGGCGAACGGCATAACAGAGTCCGGCTTACTGGATAAGGACGTAATGAGTTCATTTCTCGTAAACGCACTCGGTGCCGAATCAAAGCTCGATCTTCTTACAGATGAAGCCGGATGTGAGATATTCAAGGCCGGCATGGAGATCCTTACGGAAGTACTTGCATCGGACTCCCCCGTTGGAGAGATGACTGTATCTGATCTGGTAGATGCTGTTAATAAGGCGCTTCCCGAAGGTGATCAGAAGCTTCAGGCAATCGTGCCGGATGTTAAGCCGGAAGATCCGAAAGCTGAATCCGTTGACAGATTCGTCAGGAATTCAAACGGAGATTTTGAGCTTGTTTCCGTCAGCGACAGCGGTTCCGTAACCGGAGAAGCCAAGGTTGTAATGCAGGCGCAGGAAACCTCTAAGGACGGAAAAGGATCTGAGAACAGCGGTGAAGAGCATGCCGCAGGCGCTCACGCCCAGTTCCAGATGCAGGCTCACGGACCTGCCGATATCGAGGCACCTGCTCCCGAAGCTCCCGTCTCATACACAGAGAATGTAAATGAGATAGCAGACCAGATCCTGGATAATATGAAGACCGTTACAAACGGAGATTTCTCCGATGTCGAGATGCAGCTTCACCCCGCATCGCTCGGTACGCTTCATATCCATGTAACCAATAATGCCGGTGTCATCACCGCAAGTTTCGTAACCGAGAACGAAGCAGTCAAGGCCGCTGTCGAAAGCCAGATGGTAAGACTTGCCGAGCAGTTCGAGGAACAGGGCATAAAGGTTGAAGCGGTAGAAGTTACCGTTGCATCCCACAGTTTTGAAGGCAATCTCGACCAGAGTGCCGGACAGCCCGAAGGCGGAAACGAGAGCGGAAGAAGCCATTCACGCACCAGAAGGATCGATCTTTCCGGTATGGATGACGAACTCGATACATCCGATATGGATGATGATGAGAGGATAGCCGCCGAGATGATGGCTGCAAACGGCAACAAGGTAGATTACACAGCCTGATCGTCTGCGAGGCCGCGCAGACCTTCGGGACTGTCGAAAGGAGATAATACATGTCATCTGTTTCAGCATCTTCAGCAACAGTCAAGAACGGTGAGATAGTTACAAGCGCATCCCAGGATTCCCTTTCCAAGGTTAATGAGAAGAGCAATTCCGGTATGGACAAGGATGCGTTCCTTCAGCTTCTTGTAGCTCAGATGAAGTACCAGGATCCCCTGGAGCCCACTTCAAACACCGAATATATTTCCCAGTATGCACAGTTCTCACAGGTAGAAGCACTCAACAACATGTCCACCACGATGGAGCTTTCCAGATACAGCACCTATGTCGGAAAGGAAGTAATCCTCGAGAGCACCGACGGAAGCGGAAAGTCAACCCAGACCAGAGGCTTCGTTGATTATGTTACCTTCGAAGAGGGCAAGGCATACCTGTCAATTGAAGGAAATCTCTATAAAGCATCCGATATCGTTTCCGTTATCAGCAGCGAGTTCTCCACAGCCGAGGATATCGCCAAGCAGTTCGCACAGACGATAAAGGATCTTCCCGCGATCGATCAGATCACTATCGAAAACAACGGAAACACCATCACCAATCTCCTTAATCTCTATAATTCCATCGGGGATTATGAGAAGAGCTTCATTGACGATGACGATGTCGCCAAGATGAACCTTTACGTAGCAAAGCTTAACGATCTTCTTATCGCTGCCGCCAATGCAGCCGCAAAAGAAGAAGAAAATACGAATTCTTCCGAGGAAACCGCAGAAACCGCTGAGGAAACCGCCGAGACGACTGGTGCCGCAGAGGCTGTTTCGGATGAAAATGCATAAAACGGTTAAGAAATATAAGGAGAGTGCCGATATATGTAATTGAAGGAGGAAAAGCGTATGGAAATGAATGTTCAGGCTCTTTATGCAGCCGGCTTATCCAAATCCATCGGCTTTACGCCGAACGCCAAGTCTCCCGAAACCGCACAGAGTTCTTTTTCGAAGATCCTTTCGGAAAAGGCCGGTGAAAGCTCTCAGGTAAAGTTCTCCAAGCACGCATCCTTAAGAATGAGCGATCGCGGACTTGAGATGACGGGAGAGCAGCTCGGAAGACTGGAAAGCGGCACCGATATGGCGGCGGACAAGGGAATAAAGGATTCACTCGTCATGATCGACGATATGGCCTTTATCGTAAATGTCCCTTCGAGAACCGTTATAACAGCACTTGAAGCCGGAAACGAAAATGTATTCACAAATATAAACGGAGCGGTTATTGCTTGATATGCCGGACCTGGATGGAGGCCGGGGTACCCGAATGACAGAAGGACCCCTCAAAGTATAACCGGAAGCGCTCGCTTCATGCGGCCATGATCTGCCGCAACTCTCCACTTTTAAAAAATGGAGGAAACTGCCTTATGATGAGATCTCTTTACTCTGGTGTTGCAGGTCTTAAGACTCACCAGACCAAAATGGACGTTATCGGTAACAACATCGCTAACGTTAATACTACCGCGTTCAAATCCAGTTCAGTTACCTTCGCGGATCTGATGTCACAGACCACACAGTCCGCATCGGGTGCAAACGCTACCACCGGTGTCGGCGGTGTCAATGCCCGTCAGATTGGTCTCGGTGTTAAATCCGGAGCCATCAACGTAAACATTTCTTCACAGGGTTCCGCTCAGTCGACCGGAAATCCTTTCGATATCATGATCACCGGAAGCAACTTCTTCGTAGT
>JAGCRJ010000146.1 GCA_017964745.1 Lachnospiraceae bacterium | reverse complement strand
TTCCCATTTCTGGCTTGCGATAAGCATAGTCCTCGTTAACGGAACTCTCATAAGAGACGTAGTGACCGGGAACTTTAAGGAATATATAGCCAGTTTCGTGGGGACGTGTATATTCCTGGTTTTCTGTATGCTTGAGATCGTCAGTTTCTTCTTCTCCGACATATGGAGCTTCGGCGTATATATCTGCATGGGACTTATGGCTCTGCTCGTTGCCACCATAATCCAAACGGCATTCAGGACGGAAAAGAGCAACCGGGCACATGAGCACGAGAGGGAAGAAAGCCTTCTTATGACCATCGATGCTATCACGAGCGCTATCGATGCGAAGGATGAATATACAGGCGGTCACTCCGAAAGAGTAGGTGAATATGCCTGCCTCATAGCACGCGAGATGGCTGCGGATTATGACTTTTCCGAGGAGGATATCCTGAGGATCCGCTATATCGGATTCATGCACGACATCGGTAAGATCGGTGTAGCGGATTCCGTTCTTAATAAGACGGGCCGTCTTACCGATGAAGAGTTCTCGCTTATGAAGAAGCATGCCGAGATCGGATACGACCTCTTAAGATCCATGGGAAATTCGATCGAGGGTCTTCTTGAAGGTATCAGACACCATCACGAGAGATTTGACGGGACCGGTTATCCCGACGGACTTGAAGGAACGGATATTCCGCTGGTTGCGCGTATCATATGCGTTGCAGACTCCTATGATGCGATGACGTCGAACCGCGTGTACAGAAAGCGTCTGACTGATGAAGAAGTCATTGCGGAGATCAGGAAGTGTTCGGGTAAGCAGTTTGACCCTGCAATTGCTGAAATATTCGTGCATATGCTTGAGCGCGGCGTTATGAAGGCAGTTACGGTCGACGGTATGGAGGCCGGACTTTCCGGCAGCGTATACAGATCATCGATGCTGGAGAAGAAACTTCAGAACGATATCGGAAGGGACCATGACAGTGTTCCCAATCCTTCCCATGTCAGGATGATATGTTATATCATGAAGCTTGCCGAGAAGAACGACAGGAGGTTCGATATCTTCTTTACGGGAATAGAGGTTCCGGAGGAGAAGAGGGAGGATTCCGAAGCTGCCTCTGCTGCACGTAAGGCATACAGTGAGCACGTGATGAAGTACATCAATAAGCGTGACATCTACATCGAATACGGGCCTTCGTCGAATATCGTTGTCCTTTTCGACAGAGATGATGAAGGCATGAATAAGGTCAGAGAAAAACTCCTGGGTTACGAGGGCGAGGGGAAGGCGTTCATCACGGAACTGTGAAATTGCATTCGTGTAAAGCCGGTATTTTTGAGCCGGCTTTATTCTTGACATGATGATAGCATAAATGCTATCATTCATTTACGGAGAAGACTATGGGATAAATATCAGTTCAAATCTTCCGGTAGATGTAGCAAAGTGCTTGGGAGATGGAATCTGGGAATTACGACCGGGCTTTAACCGTGTGTTTTTCTTTTACTTCGACAATGGTACCTATGTGTTGTTGCACCATTATCGCAAGAAGACTCAGAAGACACCGAAACGTGAAATAGATAAAGCTAAATCTGAAAGAGCGGACTACATTAACCGAAAGGAGAAGAATCGTGAATTGGAATGATTATAAAATCGAGATAAAGCGAACTGATCCTGTCGGGAAAGAGATCATAGAAGAGGCTGAGATAGAGGCTGCTATCATATCAGATATGATCAGGCAGAGATCGGCAATGGGGTTGAGTCAGCGGGATCTTGCCGAAATGTGTGACATCCCACAATCGTCTATCGCAAGGATAGAGACAGGCAAGATCACTCCCAGGCTTGATACCCTGCTTAAGATATTAAAGCAGCTCGGGCTTACCCTGAGAGTGACGGAAACTTCGCCGTTATCCCCGCTGGGCAAAAAGTGAAGAAATTTTCGCAAAAGGCGGTCTGTAAGGCCGCCTGTTTTTGTGTTATGATGTCATTTGTAGCGGTTTGCGTTTGAGCATAGCTATGCAGAAAACGTTTTAACCAAGTCAGAATAATAATCGCGATTTTCGCAGAAAAGAGGAAAACATGCTTTATATCGGAATCGATCTTGGTACTTCAGCAGTTAAGCTTCTTCTCCTTTCATCCGAAGGAAAGATCGTAAACATGGTCTCAAGGGAGTATCCCCTTTCATTCCCTCATCCCGGCTGGTCAGAGCAGAACCCCGTAGACTGGTACGAGCAGTCCATGGAGGGCGTAAAGGAGCTCCTTAAGGGTCAGGATGCATCACAGGTTGCCGGAATCTCATTCGGCGGACAGATGCACGGACTTGTTATCCTTGATGAGAATGATAATGTTATCCGTCCCGCAATCCTTTGGAACGACGGACGTACCGGAGCTGAGACCGATTATCTCAATAACGAGATCGGAAAGGCTAAGCTCACCGAGCTTACCGGAAACATCGCTTTCCCCGGCTTCACCGCTCCCAAGATCCTCTGGGTTAAGAAGAACGAGCCCGACAATTTCGCGAAGATTGCTAAGATAATGCTTCCCAAGGATTACCTTGCTTACAAGCTTACCGGCGTTCATGCTACCGACGTTTCCGACGCATCCGGAATGCTCCTCTTCGACGTCAAGAACCGCACCTGGTCCAAGGAAATGTGCGATATCTGCGGCGTTAAGGAGTCTCAGCTTGCCAAGGTATTCGAGTCCTATGAGTCCATCGGAACCGTCAAGGCTGACATCGCTTCCGAGCTCGGAATTCCCGCTACCACGATCGTGGCAGCAGGCGCAGGCGACAATGCCGCAGCAGCTGTAGGAACCGGAACTGTAGGCGACAATGCCTGCAACATCTCCCTCGGAACCTCCGGAACCCTCTTCATCTCATCCAAGAATTACGGTGTTGATGCGAACAATGCTCTTCACTCATTCGACCACGCAGACGGAACCTATCACATCATGGGATGCATGCTTTCCGCAGCTTCCTGTAACAAGTGGTGGGAGGACGGCGTCATCGGAACCAAGGATTACGCTGCTGAGCAGGCTGCGATCACTAAGCTCGGTGAGAACAACACCTACTTCCTGCCTTACCTCATGGGTGAGAGATCACCTCACAATAACCCCGATGCAAGAGGAACCTTCATCGGTATGACCATGGATACTTCCAGA
>JAGCRJ010000145.1 GCA_017964745.1 Lachnospiraceae bacterium | reverse complement strand
TGGAAGATGTTGATCATGATGTTCTTGAGCTTAGCATCAACCTCTTCGAAGGTCCAGCTGAGTCTCTCGGAGTTCTGGCTCATCTCAAGAGCGGAAGTAGCTACGCCGCCTGCGTTTGCTGCCTTGCCGGGAACGAAGTAAACCTTGTTCTCCTGGAAGTACTTGGTAGCATCGAGAGTGGTAGGCATGTTAGCGCCCTCACAAACAGCGATAACGCCGTTGGCAACAAGCTTCTTCGCATCATCGAGGTTAAGCTCGTTCTGGGTTGCGCAGGGAAGAGCGATGTCAACCTTGATCTCCCACTGATTGGTTCCCTCGGCAGCCTTGTCATGATACTGAGCTGAAGGTCTCTTTGCAGCGTACTCGGTAAGTCTTGCACGCTTAACTTCCTTAACCTCCTTGAGGAGAGCAACATCGATTCCTTCGGGATCATAGATCCATCCGGTAGAATCGGAGCAGGTAACGGGCTTAGCGCCGAGCTGCTGTGCCTTCTGGATAGCATAGATAGCAACGTTTCCTGAACCCGATACTGCACAGGTCTTGCCTGCGATGTCGATTCCGTTGCACTTGAGCATTTCCTCGGTCATGTAAAGGAGGCCGTATCCGGTAGCTTCGGTTCTTGCAAGAGATCCGCCGTAGGAAAGTCCCTTTCCGGTAAGAACTCCTTCATAGAGTCCGGTAAGTCTCTTGTACTGTCCGTACATAAATCCGATCTCACGAGCGCCGGTTCCGATATCACCTGCGGGAACGTCGGTGTCAGCTCCGATGTACTTGTGAAGCTCGGTCATGAAGCTCTGGCAGAATGCCATGACTTCTCTGTCAGACTTGCCCTTGGGATCGAAATCGGATCCGCCCTTGCCGCCGCCGATGGGAAGTCCGGTAAGGGAATTCTTGAAGATCTGCTCGAAGCCGAGGAACTTGATGATACCAATATTTACTGAAGGATGGAGACGAAGTCCTCCCTTGTAAGGTCCGATAGCTGAGTTGAACTGTACTCTCATTGCGTTGTTGACCTGAACCTGTCCCTTGTCATCTACCCAGGGAACTCTGAAAAGGATCTGACGCTCGGGAGTGGTAAGTCTCTCGAGAAGTGCATCCTTTCTGTACTCCTCTTCATTTGCCTCGATGACCACTCTGAGGGACTCAAGTACTTCCTTGACTGCCTGGTGGAATTCGGGCTGAGCGGGATTCTGTGCTACTACTCTGTCATAGATCTCGTCAACGTAAGACATAAAAAACTCCTCCTAAAATAAATAATTGGCTTGTTTTTTGATATATCACCGGCGTTTGATCCGGTGCAGGTTTTTTAACACCAAAAAATAATATAATACATTAAACCGATAAAGTAAATACAAAAATACATGTATACAATTGTTATTTTTTCATAAATTATCACCCTCTCACAAACCTTGGTATGAACAAAAAAAGACTCCGGAAATCTTCCGGAGTCTTTGACTCATTTCATATTCGGTCAGTCATACTCGATCTCAAGGTACTGTGAGCTTAAGTAGACGACCTTGTTGTTATAGACGACCTCGCACCATCCGTCCTTTTCGGATACGAGTCTCGCGGTGGTTCCCTTCGCAAAGGAGCCCATTACCATTCCGTCGGTACTTGCACTCGCCCTGATGTTCAGAGTCTCGGTCGCGGTTACGGTTCCGATCGTGACAACGCTGCTTACATCGATGTCGAGTGTCAGATACTCTGACTTAACATATCCCGTCTTTCCTTCGAAGTTGATCTGCGACCAGCCGTTACCCTTGATCTCGACAACCTCTACTGACTGTCCGCCTCTGAGCTGACCCATGGTATCGGCATTCATCGAATCGGAAACCCTGACATTGACAGTCTGATTTGCGGTAGCCATCTGTATCTCGGGCTCATCGTTTCCGCTGACATCGTACTGCTCTATCTCGGGCATTTCGATCTCCTCACCGGAATTAAGAGCGGCAAGCTTCTCTCCCGCTTCGGTGCTGACTATGGAATCAAGCTCCTTCATATAGGTGAGAAGTTCGGGTGATGCGGTGATCTTATCATTGTAGTCGGTGGTGATCCTGTTTCCGAGCTCGATAACGTCATCGCAGACAAGACACTTCTCGATGTACTCATTTTCCTCATCGGAAGGTTCGCTTACGACGATAATGAAACTTCCGTCGGCATTCCTTTCAACAAGAAATCCGTCATAGCTGGGAAGCTTGTCATCGGGATACCTGTTAAAGGTTACGTTGGTCACGACAAAAGCGATAAGCCTGTTCGGATCATATCCGGGAAGGCAGTAAATGTCTACGACCTCATAATCAAGATACCTGCTCTGCTCTGCCTTGAGAAGCTTGTCATAGGTCTCAAGCTGATCGATCAGGGTTGCGAGAGTATCCACGTCTCCGTTCGAAAGGCACAGATAATAACCGGCGAAAAAGTCTGCAAGAGCCGAATCGGTATTTTCGGTAAGGACTAAAGGCACTTCCTCTTCGGGCTGCGAATTTCCGTCACTGACGGTGACAACCCCGGGATCGGGACCCGGTATTTCCGCTGCGGTGTTCCTGCCTCTGGCCGAAAGCGCGATGTATGTCACGATGGCGGTAACGATCATCAGACAGACGGGAGCAAGAACCTTTATATGATTTTTAACGAACGGGACTATTCTGTTATATAAATCCTTGTTCATTGGTTCTCCATATGCAGCCGACAGGAATCGAACCTGCATTAAAGGCGTCGGAGGCCTTCGTTCTATCCATTAGACTACG
>JAGCRJ010000144.1 GCA_017964745.1 Lachnospiraceae bacterium | reverse complement strand
GGATATCTCTTTTCTTTTTGCCGCGGGTCCGAATTCATCCAGGAGCTTAGCCATGTTCGTATAAATGTCATTCGCCCTTGCATCGCCCGCACACGGCATGAAGCCTTTCTTATCAAAGGAGCTCACATTCGGGATCTGGTTATCCGCGAACGAATATGTGATCACCGGAACTCCCATCGAAGCCAGTTCGTAAAGTGAAGAGCCTCCCGCGGATATCGCAACATCGGTCTCTTCATACAGTTCCCATATCCTCTCCGCAAAAGGAAGGATATGAACATTACTGTGATCTCCGTAAAGCGCTTCGAGCTTTTCTTTCTTTCCGCTGAATCTTCCGCAGAGCACGCTTACACTCCTGAACTCATCGAGCGCAAGTGCACCGAGTGTCTTCTCCGCAATGTCAAACGGATCCGAGCCGCCTGTCATGATAAGTATGTTTTCGGGGCTTTCTTTTATCTTCTTCGGATGAGCGTTTTCAAACGCTTCCCTTAAGGGGGCGTAGTCACATCCGAGGTAGTATTTCTTCCCGGGGTCCTTATCCCGGTAATAATCTTCCGCGTATACCGCGTAGCATGCAATGCCGCTTACGGGATAATCAAATGCTTTAAGGTCATCGAGGTAGATCACCCCGGTAAGGCCGTTAACTTTCTTCAGATACTCATCGGTAACACTGTAGTGATCGATGAGGAGACGCTCAGCCTTTTCAGAGGATATAACCTTCTCAAGTGCGGGGATCTCATTTTCAAGGTCGTTCCACCCGCTTCCGAGAACGATGCATCTGTGTCCCCTGCTCTCGATCAGATCCCTCGGCAGATCATCCGCAGTGATGAAGACCGCTTCCCTGCCCATCCTCTTTGCGGCATCCGCAACCGACAGGCATCTCATGACATGTCCCGTGGAGATCTCGGAATTCATATCCGCTCTTATATACAAAGTATCAGGCATTTATCTCTCCTAAGGTCACGTGAGTCAGTCGTAATCAACGCTTACAAGCTTAAGGCCTCTTGCGGGTGCGGTAAATCCTGCCGCCGCCCTGTCCCTGGCTTCGAGAATACCGCTTACCGATTCCGGAGTTCTCTTTCCGAGTCCGACTTCGATGAGCGTTCCGGTCATGATGCGGACCATGTACTGCAGAAAGCCGTTACCGTGATAAGTGAAGGTAATGAATCCTTCCTTTTCCTCAATGTCTATGCTGTCAACGCATCTGACACAGGATTTCTTCATACGCGGGTTCCCGCAAAAGGAAGTAAAATCATGTTCGCCGATGATCAGTCCCGCAGCCTTTTTCATTGCCGCGACGTCGGGCATGCTTCCGAGCTCATAGACATACTTTCTTTCAAAGACGGGTTTGAGTTCTCCCGCATAGCAGGTGTATCTGTACGTCTTGCCGGTGGCATTGTATCTTGCGTGAAACCTGTCCCCCGCTTTCTCCACACTTATGACACATATGTCATCCGGGAGATTGCGGTTAAGGGAATCCCTTATCTGTATGCACGAAAGCGATGTCTCAAGCTTTACGTTCGCACACATGCCTTCGGCCGATACTCCGCCGTCGGTCCTCCCCGCGGAAATGATATCGGGGATCTCACCCTCGAAGCTTCCGAGGCAGTCGGAAGGGGTGCCGGATTGAGAGTCCGGATCTTTTTCCTTTACCCCGGAGGGGTTGAGCATGCGTATGACCGCGGTCTCGAGCTTTCCCTG
>JAGCRJ010000143.1 GCA_017964745.1 Lachnospiraceae bacterium | reverse complement strand
GAGCGCCTTGACTTCCATATATGCGGTGAACATCTCGCACAGGGTGGGATACATATCCATGAACTTCTCGATATTTCTCTTCCTGTCCGCGAGGATGACAATCATGCCCTGGTCTTCCTTGAGCAGTGCATTCTTGAGCTTCTCGGCAGTCTCCTCGGTAACCTCGGTGACATCGCTCAGGATGAGTCCGCCGCCGGCAAGGAGCTTCATGGTTGCTTCCATGCTCTTTCCGTTCAGATTGTCGCCCTTGATCCTTGCGACTTTTCCGGAAAGATTGTGGTCGCTGTTCCTGACTTCCTTGAGGATCCTGATCGCAAGGTTTTCGACGTCTATTCCGTCGTCGCCCGCAAGGATCGCATTTCCGGTATAGGAAGCCATGCTGAGTGAATCGAGGAGAACCGCAAGCTGACGCTTTGCAGCCCTGCTCTGTATATAGGGACCGAAGAGTTCTTTCTCTTCTTTGGTCAGATCTCTTACTGAATCGTCATCGCCGACAAGGCGGATCCTTTCCTGGTTGTCGCGGATGCGCTGCTTTGCCGCTTCTTCGTCGGCATCCTTTTCGGTAAGCTCCGCAATGGTCGTAACGGGAATAAGTCCGGTCTCAAGCTTTGCCTCATCGGGAAGCTCGTCCATCTCCGAAACGCGGCCTTCATAAATGGTCTCGCTTGCTTCGGCTTCTTCCTCGGATTCTCTTTCAAGAACCTCGAGAAGGGAATTGAGGATCTCTGTCTCGAAATGATCGAAAAGCTCTCCGGTCTGTACCTTGACCTGCTCGTGGAATTCTTCCTGAAGGCTCTTTTCAAGCTCGGCCTGTCTCTTTTCCCACTCTTCGAGAACTTCCGCGATGTTCATCTGGCCGGTGATCTGTCTGGTGATCTCCTGGTCATCGGGAAGTACAAGACTGATCTGTCCGTCGGTCTCCTGCGAAAGAGCGGAAGCGATGGACTCGGGAGGCTGGTCGGTAAGTGCATCCTGGATACGTACGGACTGGGTCTCGGTAAGGTTGTTGTACCTTGACATATCCTTGGGATAATAGGACTTGATATTACCTTCATCCTTTACGATGCGGTCTTCCTCGGGCTCTGCGATCTCTACATCCTCCACGGAATCGAGGGTGGGATAATCCTTCTCCTCGGGGATCTCGGCTACTTCGGCAGTCTCGGTAAAGATGGTCTCGGGAGCTTCATCGGGAGAGATGTCGCCGGTATCGTAATCGTATTCCTTTTCCTTGGCTTCTGAATACTCGGGATTGTCGAGGCTTCCGGTATCGGGATCGATCATGGGAGCCATGAGGGTCCTGGTAACGTCCGAGCTCTGTGCGGGCTCGCCGACAACTTCCCTGACTGCGGATGCAAGTGCCTTCTGAAGATCAATGGTGTTGTATTTGCCGACATCAACGGTCTTGACACGGATCTCGGGTTCAGCGGGAATATCGATGCCCCTGAAGATCCTGGTCTCATCGGAAAGATTGTGTGTCTCGAGAGCGGCCTGGACCTGTGCGGGATCGTAGACAATGGTATCCCCGGGAGCGGTCGCCTTATTGATGGCAGAGATCTCCTCTGCGGTGATCTCCCTGGTAGCTCCTTCCTCAGGAACCTCTATCCTGCGGGTATCCTCCCTGACCCCCGGCTCGGAAGCGATCTGCGCCGTATTCTGATCCTGCTCGGCAGCGGGCTCCTCGTCCTTGGCTTCCTTCCAGTTATCGAAGATCTTCTGCTGGTCGGGAGTAAGCTCCGTGTATTTCTTCTTAAGAAGCATTGAAGCATACACATACTTGCCGTCGCCGAATGCTGCGATCAGCTGGTCGCACTCATGGATGCAATCGCTCTCACGTCCGGCAAGATAGTACTGATAAGCAAGGGTGTATGCCCACTTTTCGGTATATTCGATACTCTTCAGTGTTTCGAGGGTCTCGATCTTCTGCTCTATCTCGACATGGAGCATCTGATCGCGCATATACTTGAGCTTGTAGACCCTGGGATCGTTCTCGCGTGCGATCCTTTCGAACTCGTTATATGCATAAACAGCCTGAACTATATATTCTTTCTTGATGTAAAGCTTGCAGAGATAATAGCAGATATTCTTGTTTTCGGGAGCCTTGCGGTATGCGATCCTGTAAAGCTCGATCGCATCGTCATATCTCATGACCTTTCTGTAAAGGTCTCCGATACGCACCAGTGTTTCCACGGGCTTTCTTTCCCAGTCGATCGTATCGGCTATTGCTACGGCATCGAAGTATTCTTTTTCATCGATGAGTTCGTTGATCTTCTGCAGTTTTACCTTATATTCGAACTTATCCACAGTTTCACCCCTAAATAAGAGAAAAAAACCACAATATATACTGATCCAATCTTTGAAATTGTACCATAACTAGTGTTAGGATGTCTATAAAACATGACTATATTTTGTGATTTTTGTGAAAAACCACACTAAATGTTGCTGGCCTTGTGGATAAATAAAACGCTGCCCCCATATATAGGGACAGCGTTAACTATTTCTGATATTACCGGGATCTCACAAAAGATCGGTGAATGCGGCGAACTGTTCGAGCGTAAGGGCTTCTCCCCTGATCTTAAGATCGAGTCCCATCTCCGTGAGCAGCTTTTCCGTCTTTTCCCTGGGAATTTTCGTGTCGGGGTTGTTCTGGAGCGCGTTGGACAGGGTCTTTCTTCTCTGCATGAAGGAAGCCTTGATGATACCGAACATCTTCGCGGGATCCTTTACCTCCACGGGAGGTTTATCGTACAGATCGAGCCTTATGACGCTGCTTCCGACACCGGGCATAGGGAAAAAGCACTCGGGCGGAACATCGAGAACTATCTCGGGTTTTGAATAATACTGCACCGCAAGGGACAGGGCACCGTAATCCTTGGAGCCGGGACCGGTCTGCATTCTCTCCGCAACCTCGGTCTGGACCATTACGGTTATGCTCTTAAAATGTATCCCGCTCTCCAAAAGTCCCGTTACTATCGGGGTTGTGATGTAATAGGGGAGATTTGCGACGACCTTGACGGTCTCACCGGGATAGGTGTCAGCGATCGCATTAAGATCCGTCTTCAGAACATCCGCGCAGATGACATTTATATTGTCAAAGGACGCCAGCTCTTCCTCCAGCACGGGGATCATCTGCTTATCGATCTCGATCGCCGTGACATGTGACGCCTGCTGCGCCAGCTTTTTCGTAAGGCTTCCGAGTCCGGGACCTATCTCCACGACATGGTCCTCACCGCACACACCCGCTGCTTCGACGATCCCGTCCAGAACTCCCTCATCCGTAAGGAAATTCTGTCCGTATTTTTTCTGCGCTCTGATATTATGCTTGCGCACGATGTTCATCGTGGCATTTTTCTGATCGGAATAAGGCATTCTTACGCTTTCTTTTCGCTGCGGAGCTTTTCTGCGAAGCGGGCAAATCTCT
>JAGCRJ010000142.1 GCA_017964745.1 Lachnospiraceae bacterium | reverse complement strand
GAAATCTTCCCTACATCGCACAGATTCCGAAGCGGAAATAATCGAACTAAAAATCTAAGCAAAGAAAAATCCCGGCGACCTGAATCACCGGGATCTTATTTGTTCCAACGAACCAAATTAGATTCACTTCCGAAAGATTACGCATTCACGCTTACCTTCCATTCGTACTCCCGTCCTACCAAAAGACCCTTTCTAACCAACTACCCGAGCTTCCTGTGATATCGTTACAACTAATCGATCTGCTGCAACTGTCAATCACACCGTGCAATCATGTGTCCATTCACCGAACAGTTCGCTATTCGACTCAGGTCTGCTTCCTTCATCACCTCGCGGATCTGATCTCCACAGTTCGATAGCCCCATCGGCTACTCGGTTTGCACGAACCGGTGTAACATCGGCTGCGGCATCGGTTCTCTCCTGTCGATGGTGACATCTCACCTACTCGCGGTTCCGAATACCGAATCAACTAATTGTTACAACCTGTGGCTTGCATGTCTAGGACACCTTCAACCACTCGCTCGTCACTCCCTCAGCTCCCTAATCTCGGACTACGTATCCGCCTTCGGTCATTACACCTTGACTTCGTTTCTTCGGCTTCGCCACAAGTCTTCTTACAACTCTGGTTCTTCCCTGCGCCTGCTCGACTATTGCTTCGGGCGGTCTTCCTCGGATCTGGAAGTTATCGCTTCCGCATTCCTTGGAACTAGCCTAATAATAAATGCTGCCATCTCACTTAGCAATATTGCAGAGATACCAAATGAAAATCATTTGATTGTGCAACTTGCACAATCCTTCGCATATCAAAGTGTTGCGTTTTTATGCGCAATCGCTCAAAAAGCCTTATTTATATGTATTTTGGATTACATTAATGAAACAGATCAAAAATGGAGGTAATGCCCACCTTCGCAAGGAGACTGATCACAAACATGATTGTTCCGGCCATAAGAACACCGCACATAACAGCTATGCTGGTCTTCTTGGAATCAAAGTCGAGCATTGATGCGGCGAGAGTTCCTGTCCATGCGCCGGTACCGGGAAGCGGGATTCCGACAAAGAGCATAAGGGCGATGAATGCGCCGCTCTTCTTGGAATTTGCAGTAAGCTTCTTGCCTGCCTTCTCACCTTTCTGAAGGATCCACTTGAAAAGTCCGCTGCCGTGCTTAAGCTTGCTTCCCCATTCAAGGATCTTCCTCGCGAAAAGGTAGATAAAAGGAACCGGGACCATATTGCCGACAATGCAAATAGCCAGTGTTACATATTCATTCAGGCCCCATGCAATACCGATCGGAACCGCACCACGCAGTTCGATTATCGGAACCATAGAGACAAAAAAGATAAGTATGTATTTAACTATTACAGGCATATATGTCCTCCATTCCCGCAATAATTTAACACATAACTATATAAAAACCAAACTGATACGTCGTTAAATGACCTTGTCACCATCAAGGAATGACCTTATCTCATCTCTCATGTGATACATCTTCTGAACGCTGTTCTCGAGGAAGTAATAGTGCATGACATAACCGATGGTAAGGCCGAAAAATATAAGCACCAGTAAGATCCCTGCTATCAGGAATTCACGCGGAAGGATAAACAGGGAAAAAATCTCGAATAAAAGAAAGCTTGCAAATGCGAGAGTGACCATAAGATGGATAAGTCTCTCGTGCTGGAAATAAGCAATCTTCGTCTCGAATTCGGATAAGACTTTAAGAGTCTTTTCTTCCGGAGCATTCTTCATCTCATCGTCGATATATTTGCGTACGGCATTCATCGTCTGCAATACATATTTCTTCATAAGCCGAACCTCCGGTTAATGTAGTTGACGACCTGTCTCTTATTCTTGGTCCATTCAGGTGCGAGAAGTATCTTTTTAGGACCATCTCCCGTAAACCTGTGGACGACTGCATCATCAGGCAGCAACTTTACAGCCTCTTCTACAATATCAAAATACTCTTCCATCTCAAGTATCTCAACTTTGTGTTCTCTCCAGAGTTTCTCTAGCAACGTATTCTCGAGCACATAAAGACACGTGAACTTATATCCGTCGCTTCCTGCTGCAACGCACGTTCTTACCGTATCAAGCATCATGTCCTTTGTCTCACCCGGAAGTCCGAAGATGATATGTGTGATCACGTTTGCTCCGATCGGCTTGAGGGATCTTACTGCCTTAACGTATTCTTCCGTATCGTAACAGCGGTTTATCCTCTTTGCCGTCTTATCGCTTGATGTCTGCAGTCCCAGTTCAACAAAAAGAGGCATTCTTGCCGCCTGGTTTTCGAGCACGCTTAAGATATCAGCGCTTAAACAGTCAGGTCTTGTGGCAACCGATACCGCTTCAATTCCATCGCAGTCCGATGCTTCGGCAAGAACTTGGGCAAGATAATCAGGATCGCAGTACGTATTGGTAAAGCTCTGGAAATAAGCTATGTATCCGGCCGAATCTCCTGCTTTTTTACTGACCTGTTCTATTGCAGTCTTGATCTGATCCGATACCGATATCCCGCTGCTTCCGCATGTGGCAAACTCGCCGGACCCGCCTTCAGAACAGAAGATGCATCCGCCAGTACCTTTGCTGCCGTCTCTGTTGGGACAAGTCACATTCAAAGATATTGATGCCTTATACATCTTATGTCCGAACGTTTCCCTGAAATATCTATT
>JAGCRJ010000141.1 GCA_017964745.1 Lachnospiraceae bacterium | reverse complement strand
TGAAGAGATGATTGATGCCCCATCTCATGAGGGACTTTCCGAAATTGTGGAAGGGTCTCTTGTTCTCGGTAAAGTAGGTGGATGAAAGCCTGTCGCCGACTACCATGTCGGAATTCTTCTCAAGAACGAGCTTTACCATCTCGGGTGCGCTCTCAAGGGGATAGGTATCTTCTCCGTCTATCATCAGGTAGCACTTGGCGTTGATCTCGCGGAACATTCTTCTGATGACGTTTCCCTTGCCCTGTTTGTACTCATTTCTTACTATCGCACCGCACTCTTCTGCGATCTTGGCGGTATCGTCGGTGGAATTGTTGTTATATACGTAAATAACGGCCTCAGGGAGAACCTTTTTAACGTCCCCTATAACCTTGGCGATGGTCTGAGCCTCGTTATAGCACGGTATAAGAACTGCTAAATTATCCATAAAAAACTCCAAAAAGAAAAACGTAGTCATCCATGTAAATTTGATGATATTATAGTTTAGTGCAACTATTTCACATACGTAATTTATTATACCATATAAGAGCATGAAAAAAACCTTCGGAAACAAAAGAAAAATGATCATTTTGGGTGGGATTGCGGCTGCAATTCTGCTTTTGGTGATATTTATCGCATATATGGTCTACAGAGCTCTTAATCCGAGAAAAATCGTCATTCCCGAGGGTCGTTCAAAATATGTCTCCGAAGTCATTCATATAGGCAGGACCGGATACTATGATACTTTCTGTGATACAAGTGCCGGAGCCGTTGCGGTATATATGTATGACCAGACGGTAAACGGCATCACTTTCTCCGAGAAAGTGGGTGTGCCTTATTTCATGGCAAACGACCGCTTCAGCTCATTCAGGATGATGAGCGATTATATTGTTGACAGCTCCGAACAATTCCCGGAGGACGAGTTTCCCAGATATTTCATTCTCGGAATAGACCCTTACGCCGCTTTTCTTCAGTCATGCTCAAGCAAAGAATACTTTCAGCGAAATCTGGAGTTTATATACAAGCTTTCCGAGGAACATCCCGGAACGGCATTTATCGTATATTTCCCGGCTGATTCGGCATTGGACTGGATAAATCTTACCGAAGAGCAAAAAAGAGAGGCAAGGCTCTCATATATCACTTTTGTCAGATATTTCAGGGAACGTCCCAATGTAATGATGTACTACATTTCCTCAATGGAATGGGTTCTTTACTCTGATTGTATCCGGACCAACGGTTTGGACAGTCCCGTCGATGAAGATATCTACGACCATCTGCAGTCGCTGAATATTACCGAGACCAGCCTTTCCTGCCTGCTGACCTATGCTAATGTAAACGAAGAAATGGATCGCATAATCGGGCTGGCCGGGGAGTTTGAACAGGTCAGGGCTTCCTATGCGGATATGTCCGGAAAAGATGTGTTCTTCATAGGAGATTCCGTAATAGGCAATTACCGTGACGACACTTCCATTCCTGCATTCTTCAGGGATATGACTGGTGCAAACGTTTATAATCTTGCCGTTGGCGGATGGTCGGCTGTCAGTACCGCCGATCCTTCCACTTCTCTCGGATGTGCATTTGATTATCTTATGGGAAGAAGTGAAAAGGAAGAATTCATCGATCTGTTCTCTTCCAGCTATGCCTACGAGGACTACACACTTGCAAAGACCAAACTGGAAGAAAACAATAATGAAGGTGAAAACTCGATATTCATAATAGAATTCGGACTCAACGATTATTTTTGCGGTCTCCCTCTGGATGATTTCAGAGCCGCACTCACCTACTTTGCCGAATCAATAAAAACATCCTATCCGAAAGCGCAGATACTGTTCCTTGCTCCCGGATATATTAACGCATTTGATTTCGGGAACCTGGATACCGGAACGGACGGCAATTCATGTATCCTTCAGGATTACAGAGATATAACCTATGAAGTGGCTATAGAGCAGAACTGTCAGTTCCTGTCACTGACGGAAGATTTTGTATTCACCCAGGAAACCACTCCTTTTTACCTGGATGATGTTCATTACATTGAAAACGGAAGGTATCTCCTGGCCCAGGGCCTTGCGAGATATTTTAAGAAATGACTCAGGATCAAAGTTCAAAGCCCGTAAGAAGACTCAATACAAAAGGAAAGATCGTAGCCGGTCTTTCTTTATGTTTCTTTATCGCAGGCTTTATCGTTCTCATACATTCCCTCTTTTTCGCAAAGCAGCCGCAGAATACATATACATTTGAGCTGGGTTCCGACATAAGCGAGGATCCGGCAGATTATATCGATGCGGGATTTTTCGCAAGGCATCTTGCCATCGCGGACTTTTCCCTCGTGAATAAGGCAAAGCCCGGAAGATATCCGATGTGTGTCGTATACTTCGGCAAGGTGTTTTCCTATGACATCGTCATCAGGGACACCATAGTTCCGGAGATCACGTTAAAGGAAGGACCTTTTTATTTCCTTCCCGGAACGAAGCTTGAGCCGTCCGATTTTCTTGAAAGCGTCAAAGATGCGGACAGCCTTTTGAATATCTCCTTTGATACCGAATTCATTGAAGCGGGAGCCTTAAGCTGCAGGGAAATGCGCGAGTATTCCGTAAGGATCATGGTAGAGGATTCATCGGGTAATACCTCTGTTGCGGTCACGGACTTTCTAGTTGACGATGCACCGGTGATCTCAGGTATCACGGATTTCTATGTTTCATCGGGATCGGACCCGGACATTCTCAGATATGTATCCGCATACGATCGCCTGGACGGAGATCTTTCAGACAGTCTCGAGATCACATTTGAAACGGAAGAATTTCCCGAAAAGGGAGAAGTCGGGATAACATATACCGTAACCGATTCGTGCGGGTTTACCACCACAGCTGAAGGAACGGCGCATTTTGATTCCGCAGATTCCATCCAGGAAATGATCTGCGAAAGGTCGATAAGCAGATCCGAGTACAACATAGTCGGAGCATACAATGCCTACGATACAGGCCTTTTTGAGGAAGGGGATATGGCAGAGACCCTGGACGGCGTGATGAACTCGCTCGTTCACCTTCGTATCCGCAAGGATGACGGAAGCATCACGGTAGGTTCGGGATACATCGCAGAGATAACGGATACGGACATTTATGTCATAACCAACAGACATGTTGTGGGCAATTACAAGCAGGCGGATGTGTACTTCACAGGCGGCCTGTGCGTGCCCGGTGCATCCGTTGTCGGATGTGCGGAAGAATATGATGTTGCGGTAGTGAAGATCTCAAAGAAGCTCATGCCCGAGCTATCGGATGCATCGCTCAATACCGTTCATATCGATATGACATACTGGGAAGAGCTTGACGCAGAGCCTGTAGAGCTTGCGATAGAAATAGTGGACGAGTTCGGTAATATCGAGCATATCAGGTACGGAACGCTTGTCAAAAAGCTTCAGACATTCCCGTTCTTCGAGCCCTTTATCGAGACCGAGATGGCTCTTACCCTGCGGGCGGGCGATTCGGGATCCGCGGTATTCGATCCTGAAGGAAGACTTATCGCGATGGCTTTTGCCTACTCCGTAGCACCCGAACGTGACTGGGCCGTACCGCTTAACGAGATCGTAGATGCGTACAAAGAGATAACGGGCAGGGAGCTGTACACATACTAAAATTCCACAGGGAAATATTTAAAAGCGACAGCATGATCCGCTGTCGCTTTATCATTTTATGTATTTTCGCCGATCATATTCCTGTATATGTCCGCAAGTCCCGCAGCCACAGTCTTCGGGTCGTGGTCCTTGAGTGCCCTGGCTCTTGCGGCCTTTCCTCTTTCAAGTGCACGGTCGTAATCGATCTTCGTAAATTCGATCGTCTTCCTGAGGGATGCGGCAACCTCATCCATCTGCTTTCTGGCATTGCAGTCATAGAGAAGACACTGGTTCTTGTCGTCAATGATATCGGGAATTCCTCCTACCCTCGACGCGATTATCGGAGCTTCGCTAAGAGCCGCTTCGATCACGGGATTGGGAGTGTTCTCAACTGTCGAAGGGCATACGTACATGCCGCATTTAAGATACTCTTCCCTCATCTGCTCTGCACTTATGTTTCCGAGGAAAGTAACCTTCCCCTGAAGATTACAGCCTTCGATAAGTTCACCGAGATACTTTCCGTATTCGGATATCTTGACCTTGTCCCTGAGAGTATTCATTGAAACAATATCGGGCCCGGCAACACGCACCTTAAGCTCGGGCCAGTTTATATCCTTTAATGCCTTAAGAAGGATATGGAATCCCTTAAGGGGGTAATATGCTCCGGCAACAAATATGGTATTCCGGTCACGCACGTTCCCTGCGGGAACAGGCTCATAGAAAACAGGTCTTACGGCTTCGCTCATATGGTGATACTGAGCTTCGGGACCCAGACGTGATGCCCACTTCTTATCAAGTCCCGTGCATCCTCCGATATGTCCGGCTCTCGAAACCGCTTCGAGTTCATTGACAGCCCTGCTGTGATATTTATCCTGCTGCTGTCTGATATTGTCCCTTAAAATCGTATCCCTGAGAGTCGATGAGGATACGATCTCATCGGGAAGACATGCAAGATAGTCGGCAGCTATAGCGGCACAGATTCCGCGGAAGGAAACAAGAAGTCTTTCCTTTCCCGGATGGTAATGGAAATCATCATCCGTTACGGCCTTGCTCATTGCAAGGGCATGGGGGAATTCTGTTCCGAGTATATGAATGACATCGGGCCTGAACTCATCGAGGATCCTGTTCATCGAAGAGACAAGGGTGAGATCAAAATTGTCGGGACGTGACATATCCTCGTAAAAAGGATAATAGGAAACGGAAAATTCGCTCTCGTCCGAGAGCTTAAAGGATCCCCTCTTTCCGTCGAACTGCTCGGGAACGGGAAAAGCGATACCGAGCTCGATATCTTCGGAATACGAAGCAAACGCGGAAAGCATTCCTTCCGCCATTCCCGCCTTGGAAGTATCCTCGATGCCGAGGCACTGCGCCGCCTTTTCAGGTATATAGTTGCTGAGCCATAAAACTTTCATTTAATCCTCCGAAAACTGCCCGTGCAGGCTATTTGCCACCCGCATCATTAAAGCATCTTCCCCCCCGGGATCATTTAAGCCCTGCTTAACGGTCCGTCTTCATAATCCGGCATCCTGTGCTCCGGATCCGCCGCAAACTTATAAACTCTTTCCGCCGCCACATCCGGATTCCAGGTATTTACTATTGTTTCATATGCGGCCTTTCCGATCCTTACCGCATTATCCTTGTTGCTTCCCAGAAGCACTTTCTCAAGCAATCCCTTATCATCACAGGATCTGTAGAGATAACCGCTTTCTCCGTCTTTGATAAGATAGGGAGCACTTCCTATATTCTTAGAGGCTATCGTTACGCATCCGGAATTCATCGCTTCGTTAACAACAGCTCCCCAGCCTTCAAGCCTGTCGGATGTCGAGATGAAGATATCGGATCTTCTCATTTCTTCCCTTACTTCATCCGGCTTCAGGCTTCCGCGGAATTCTACGACATCCGCCACATTCTTATCCGCCGAAGATTTCCTGATCTCCTCTTCCATCTCTCCGTTTCCGATCATCGTGATATGAAAACGGACACCGGATTCTTTAAGATTCTCCGCAAGAGTGATCATCATCTCGGGATGCTTCCAGTCTATGAATCTTCCGACCCACAGAATGCGAAGCTCTTCGTTATCCTTCCTGAGTTCGTTAAGGTCATCGTATTTAACACACTGCGGAAAATAACCGAATTTAAATTTCTTGTTTCTGTATGCGCCGATCAGATCGAAGTCACCCTTTACATACGCACCCGCGCAAAGGAGGTATACGGGCGAGTCGTTGAATCTTACATGATCGTGATATTTCTTCTTAAGTCCTCTCGGAGATATGAACTTAAGCCTGCTCTCCTTGTAGATCATCTCGGAATAAATGAGCGTGAACTTTCCGGCTTCGAGCCTCGGCATTATGACTTCCGAATCCTCACATCCGCCGAATATGGTACAGTCCGCATCCATTATCAGCCTGTCGCACTTTTCCTTGTCCCGGTAGTAAAGCTCCACATAAGGCTTTTCGGCAAGGGAAGAATCCCATCCGAGCTTCACCCTTTCTTCGTCCATCGGCTCGGTCTGTATGAAGGCATACTCACCGCCCGTCAGTTCGAAGAGCCTGTCGGAAAAAGGCACCTGATGATGATTTATGTAATTGGACACAAATACTATCTTCAACCTGTTATTTCCCTGTAGATATCAACAAGCCTTGTGAAATTAGCCGAAGCGTCGTGAGTTGCAAGCGCATGTGCGGAAGCGTTCTTCGCATACTCCGAAGCCTTTGCCTCATCATCGAACATTTCCGACACAGCTGTCACAAGTGCATCCGTATCGGAATATTCATAAAGGATTCCGTCCTTTCCGCCTTCGAAGATCCCCGGTATTCCTCCTACATTTGCAGCAACGCAGGGAACTCCGAGCATCATTGCTTCACCGAGCGAATTGGGAGAATTCTCCACGGATGAGGGACATACGAATACGCTGCATTTGGAAAGCCTGTCTATGTACTGCGTAACGGGAAGGTTTCCGGTAAAAACCACCGATCCTTCAAGAGACAATCCATTTATCAGTTCAAGAAGATATTTATCGTAGGATGCGAGCGCCAGTTTTTCCCTGAGGCTCTCATGCCTTGTCACATTGTCACCCGCGATGTAAAGCTTTGCGTCCGGATACTTTTTCTTAAGCTCCGCAAAAGCCTTTATCATCATATGTGCTCCCTTAAGAGGGTAATTGCCCTGGCTTAAGAATACGGAATGAGGTTCGACTCCCTTCCTTTCCGCACCTGCGGCTAGAGCGTGATCGTAAAACTCCGCCCTTAATGTTTCGTTCAGGAAATGATACTTTGCCGCGGGATTTACCTTGGAAGTATATTCCCTGTCGAAGGGAGTTCTTCCCGTGACGTTACCTGCGATCTTAAGTGCCGCGGTCTCATTTCCGGCACGTAGAGAAAATTTTGCTTTCTGGATCTTAAGAGAATCCTTTTTAACAAAGTCCCTGAATGTTACGCGGTTTATGACTCTATCGGGAAGTCCGTCAAGATAGTGATCCCCGCACGCGGCAACAACGCCCTGCATGCCGATGAGGATGCGCTCCGGGCGGTCCTTCATCACTTCAGCCATCGCACGGGTATGAGGAAATTCAGTTCCGAATATATGGACGATATCGGGACCGAATTTCCCGACTATGGATGAAAGCCTGTCTTCGAGAGAAGGATCGTATATTTCCGGATGAGAAGTATCTTCATAGAATCCGTAATACTTCACACCGTCATCAAGAAAGAAACCGTCGTTTTCCTTTCCGACGGGAAAACAGATACCGAGCTCGAATTCACCGCCCTTTTCCGCAGCTGCGCTTGCACCCGAAAGCCATCCTTCCTTGTTGGAGGCTTTAAGTCCCATACCGGCCGCGACCTTCGGAAGTATGATATTACAGAGCCACAATACCTTCATCAGTCTTCCTGCTTATACGAGTCGTCCTGACCGTTTTTGAGTGCGGTTATCTGTTCCTTCTCGACGCCTTCGGTCGAATCGGGCCACATAAGAACCTTGAGAGTAAGAAGCATGAGTTTAAGATCGAGCATCAGTGAATACCGCTCGATATAGATCAGATCAAGCTTAAGCTTGTCGTAAGGAGTTGTGTTGTATTTTCCGTAGACCTGCGCAAATCCCGCAAGTCCCGCTTTAACCTTCATACGGTAAGCAAACTCGGGCATGACCTCGACATACTGTTCGATGATCTCGGGACGCTCGGGTCTGGGTCCTATGAAGGACATATCGCCTTTAAGAATGATGAAAAGCTGGGGGAGCTCATCAAGCCTGCATTTTCTGATGAATTTACCCACGGGAGTAATGCGGGTATCGCCCTTGCTCGCAAGTCTGGCAACGCCGTCGCTCTCCGCATCGACCCTCATGGATCTGAACTTATAAATGGTGAACTTCCTTGCATCCCTGGTGCAGCGGATCTGCCTGTAGAGGATCGGTCCCCCGTCACAGAGCTTGACCGCGATCGCGGTAAGAAGCATGAAG
>JAGCRJ010000140.1 GCA_017964745.1 Lachnospiraceae bacterium | reverse complement strand
CGAAGAAAAGGCGACGTTCTTTCCTATATCGAAAAGTATATCGGATCAGGTCTTATAGAAGGGCTTCTTGTCAGAAACCTCGAGGATCTGTCTTATTTCAGCGATAATAATGATATTTCCGTGATCACGGATTTCGGAGTATATGTCTGGAATCATTACGCAGAAAGAACGCTGAACAGCCTTTGTGCCGGTGCAACGCTTCCTCTTGAGTTGTCCAATGCGGAATGCAGGAATCTCAGGAAGAACTCGGATTTTTACGTTGAAAGAGTGATATACGGCAGGGTGCCGCTTATGATAAGCGCAAACTGTATCAGAAAAACTCTCAAATCCTGTACCAAAAAAGACGGATTTGAGACTATAATAGACAGAAAGGGTATTTCGTTCCCTGTTTATGCCGATTGCCATCATTGTTTAAATGTTTATTATAATTCGGTTCCGCTGATCCTTAAGGATACAAATGATGTATGTAAAAGGATCGAGTTTACGACCGAAGATAAGGATGAATGCGGTAAACTTTTGGAAACTTTTGTTTCCGGCAGGATCCCGGAAGGGGAGCATACATCCGGATGGGCCGAAAGACCCGTTATGTAGGGATTTACAGTGCAGATCACTCTGAAATTTTATGTAATAGAATTATCGAAGTATGTGATCACCATACTTATGCTTTTGTATACGACGCTGGCCGTTGTCTGTAATTGTACGCAAAAGAAAAAGCTGGTATCCGTATTTACTTCAATACAGAGCGGACTTATGCTGCTCCTTCTTTTCCTGTGTTTCCTCGATATGACATTTGTATCCGGAAGGGAAGAGTACCTGTATCTGTTCGCCTTTATCACGCTCTTTCTGTTCTTTATGATCACGATCGTTTCGATCATCTATGACAAATCGGACAGGATCCTTCTGAACAATATGTGCCTGCTTTCCGGAATGGGTCTGTGTATCGTATCCAGGCTTTCCTTTACGAAGGCATTCAGGCAATACATCATCACTCTTGTTTCCTTTGCAATATGTCTCGCAATACCATTCCTCATTGACAGGCTCAGGTTCTTCAGAAAGCTTCTATGGCTGTATGCGGCATCGGGAATAATCGTTCTTTCTCTGGTTCTTCTTACGGGAAGAAGAACCCACGGTGCATTTATCACATATACGATCAAGGGCTTTACCTTCCAGCCTTCGGAATTCGTAAAGATCATATTCCTGTTTTTCCTTGCAGCGCTTTTGTATAAATACAATTCGTTTAAATGGATCCTTATTTCCGCCGTTATTTCCGGAATATATGTAATGATACTCGTTCTTTCCAAGGATCTGGGAAGTGCGCTTATCTTTTTCGTCACTTATGTGATGATAGTTGTGATGTCCACTCATAATTATCTGTATCTTCTGAGCGGTCTGTTCGGAGGGGCCGCGGCCAGCATTGTCGCATATAAGCTCTTCGATCATGTAAAGGTAAGAGTCGTGGCTTTTCTCGATCCCTGGACATATATAGACGATCAGGCATATCAGATAACACAGTCGCTTTTCGCGATAAGCTCGGGAGGATGGTTCGGTAACGGACTGATGCAGGGAAGACCCTCGGATATCCCCTTTATAGATCAGGACCTTGTTTTTTCGGCTATATGCGAAGAGTTCGGACTTCTTTTTGCGATATGCCTTCTTGTCATCTGCCTGTGCTGTTTTTGCAGGATGATGATCCTTTCCGCATCGATAGGAGATAAGTTTTATCAGACGGTCGTATACGGAATCGGAGTTATGTATATCTTCCAGGTTTTCCTTACCGTGGGAGGCGGAACCAAGTTCATTCCCCTTACCGGCGTGACGCTTCCGTTCATCAGTTCGGGAGGAAGCTCTGTAATGACAACTTATATTATGTTTTTCATAGTACAGGGAATAGTTATCAAATCAAGAAATTATGAAGCCAGAGTTGAAAGAAAAACTTCAGAACTTTCATCCGATAAGAAAGTATAGGGAAAGTTCACCCAGATATAAATCCATGGTTCTGATCAATGTGACCATGTTTATTTTCTGCGGGCTCTTTTTCTTCATGATCCTTTATCTTTCGGTATTCGTATCGACTTCAACGATCGAGCTTTATAACAACAGCTACAATAACAGGGAAGAGATCCAGATAAAGAATGTCACCCGCGGAACAATATATTCGGCTGACGGTGAGATCCTTGCAGAGACCAGGACTGACGAGAACGGAAATGAGTTCAGATATTACCCTTACGGTTCCATGTTCGCACATGCCGTCGGATATTCCGTTAACGGCCGTATGGGCATAGAAAGCGATGCGAATTACTATCTGATGCATACGGGTGCGAGCTTGAGCGAAAGAGTAAATAACGATCTCGAGAATGTTAAGAATCCCGGCTATAACGTTAACAGCACATTAAGTGTAGATCTTCAGAAGGTTGCGGACGATTACCTGGGCCTTTATAACGGTGCGGTCATCGTCACGGAGGTCAAGACCGGAAGGATACTTGTCATGCTTTCACATCCGGATTTCAATCCCGGAACAATAAGCGAAGACTGGGAGACCATCACCACGACCCCCGGCGGTTCCCAGCTTTTAAACCGTGCGACACAGGGTCTGTATCCTCCGGGATCTACTTTTAAGATCATCACGGCACTGGAGTATTACAGGGAGCATCCCGATGACTGGCAGGAATATAACTATATCTGTAACGGTCATATTGAGCATGATAATTACAGGGTCAGCTGTATCTACGGAAGCGTTCACGGAGAACTCGACCTGAAGGGGTCGTTTGCCAGGTCGTGTAATTCTTCCTTCGTCAATGTGGGGCTTTCACTCGACAGGGATGACTGGTCGCAGACAATGGATGACCTGTATTTTAATTCGTCCCTTCCCACGGACCTTATTTCCAATAACAGCAGGGCATATATCGGAACAGGATCCACCGATTACGATATTATGCAGACTTCCATTGGTCAGGGTAAGACCATTATGACGCCCCTGCATCTGAACATGATCACCCAGGCAATAGCAAACGGCGGCGTTATGATGCGCCCCTATATGATCGATTCCATAACCGACGAAAACGGCAAGGTTATAAGAAACTATGAGCCGGAGAGTGTCGGCAGGGTAATGACCGAAGAAGAAGCCGAATTTCTTAATGAACTTATGAGGGCCGTTGTCACCGACGGTACCGCCAAGGTTCTTATCAATGATGCATATACCGTTGCCGGCAAAACCGGAACGGCTGAATTTGCCGAAGATATCAATGAATCACACGCATGGTTTACTGCATTTGCACCCGCCGAAGATCCCGAGATCTGTGTGACCATCATAATAGAAAAAGCGGGGACAGGCGTAGAGTACGCTGTCCCCTTGGCTAAACGTATTTTCAATGCATACTTCGGTGTGGACTGATCAGATGATCTTGACGATCTCCAGATATTTTCTTTCCTCAAGATTGATTATCATATTTCCCGCATTTCTGAGCATGGGTCTGGAATAGCTGTTCTTTTTGATCAGCATTACTTCCGATTCGGTTCCGTCATTAAGCTGAACGATGGTTCCTATCTGATGCT
>JAGCRJ010000139.1 GCA_017964745.1 Lachnospiraceae bacterium | reverse complement strand
GCTTCCTTTGACAGAGAGGGAAGCGTGACCCTTGCGGACGGAACGCACATAAATGATATCCCCACAGCGATCGCACACAGCATCGCATATACGTCGAAGGACAGGGACAATGAGTCACTCGTCATGAACCAGAGCATCAGGGACAATATCTGTCTTCCTTCGCTCAGGGAGCTTTCCAACAAGGCACATATGCTCAGTGATAAGAAGCTCAAAAGCTTTGCGGAGGAATTTGCGAAGAAGATGTCAACGAAGATGCAGAGCGTAGACCAGTTTGTTTCGAACCTTTCGGGAGGAAACAAACAGAAGGTTGTCCTCGCACGCTGGATCGGCAAGGACTCGGACATTCTCCTTCTGGATTCTCCGACAAGAGGAATCGATATCAAGGTAAAGCAGGATATCTACAGACTCATGGATGAGATGATAAAGTCCGGAAAGTCGAACATCATGATATCCGAAGAGCTGACGGAGCTTATAGGAATGTGCGACCGCATCATCATCATGAAGGACGGACGCATAAACGGAGAGCTTTTGAGAAGTGCCGATATCGATGAGAACAGTCTCATCGCCAAGATGGTATAAGGAGGAGCGTTCATGCCTATTCAGATTTTAAAGAATTTCTTCAAAACGGGAGAATTAAAGAAACAGCATGTGATAAACCTTATCCGTTCCTCGCTTCCGATAATCGGTCTTATCACTGTGTTCATTGTCTTCAACGCACTTACCCACGGCAATATGTGGAGCAGCAGAAAGCTGATCCTGAATCAGATCTATGTTGTCATGATAGCTGCCACGGGAGTTTTCTTCATAATGTCGATGGGAGGCCTCGACTTTTCCCAGGGGTCCATCATGGGCATTGCATCAATCGTTGTTTGCAAACTGTCGGGCACAAATATGCTGCTCGCGGTTGCAGGGGGTATATTGGCAGGCGCGGCGATCGGAGCTTTTAATGCATACTTCTATGTAGGCAGGAAGATCAAGTCGTTCATCGTAACGATATGTACGATGTTCCTATTCAGGGGCGTCATCAAGTACATGGCATCGAATTCACCGGTCGCCGCAAGCATGAAGGTCTATGATTATGACACGACTGCCATAAAGCTCGGGATCACGGTAGCGGTCCTTCTCATCAGTTTCATCGTATTCCGCTTCACAAGCTTCGGAATTCACCTTAAAGCGATAGGTGCCGGAGAAAAGGCCGTAAAGTTTGCTGGAGTAAGGACTGACCGCGTTAAGTTCCTCATCTACGTTCTTGCGGGAGCGATAACAGGACTTGCCGCATTCGTCAACATCGTAAAGAACGGTTCGGCAACGGCCAATGTCGGAAACCAGCTTGAGACCCAGATACTCATCGCACTTGTTCTTGGCGGAATGCCCATATCCGGATGAGCCAAGGTAAAGTTTGAAAATGTCATCGTAGGCTCACTCCATTACATAGTTCGTACCAACGGACTCATCATGATGGGACTTACCACCCAGATGATGCAGCTCATACAGGGAATAGTATTCCTTATCTTTGTTGCCTTATTTGCAGACAGGGAGAACCTGTCCGTTATCAAATAAGCTCTGACTCTGACGGATCATCCGGCAGACTTCATTCCCTCGAAGACACCTTTTTACGGATCCCCCCTCCTGAAAAGGTGTCTTTCTTTTTACAAATCGGTTGCGGGATAAGCCTTCCTTTGTGATAAAATGTTTATATGTTTTCAAACGGAGGCATTCCCATGCTTAGGAAAAAAATATACAAAGTGTTTGGAATACTGATGGCACTCATGCTGATCGCAGGGTGCGGTGCGGCTGCGGAGGAGACTGCGGAGCCGGAGCTGCTCCTTGGCTTCAGCCAGATAGGATCCGAGAGCGCTTGGCGTATCGGAAATACCCGTGACATAGAAAGCGCCGCCGAAGAGCACGGTGTGAGCCTTATGTTTGAAAACGCGAACCAGAGCCAGGCAAACCAGATCGATGCGATCAGAAGATTCATCGCATACAAGGTTGATGTAATAGCATTTTCCCCGATCGTAGAGGACGGTTGGGACAATGTCCTGATGGAAGCTAAGGAAGCGGGGATTCCCGTTATCCTTGTGGACAGGGATATAAATACCGAGATCGACGGACTTACCACATGCCTCATCGGTGCGGACTTTTACAACGAGGGAGTAATGGCTGCCGAGTACCTGATAAGAAAAGCTGACGAGCTCGGGCTTGAAAGCGTCAATATCGTTGAGATAACTGGAACAGAAAATTCGACTCCGATGAGACAGCGTCAGGCGGGCTTTGCCGATACCATCGCAGGTGATGAGCGCATGCATATCCTTGAGAGCATAGACGGTGACTTCCTTAAGAGCCGCGGTGCAGAGTGCATGAGATATCTCCTTGATACATACGGAGATGAGATAGATGTGGTATACAGTCACAACGATGAGATGACACTCGGAGCGCTTCCCGAGATAGAAAGCTCGGACCTCGTACCCGGACAGGATATAATAATCATTTCCATAGATGCGGGACAGGAAGCGATAGATGTTCACAAAGAGGGTAGGATCAACTGTG
>JAGCRJ010000138.1 GCA_017964745.1 Lachnospiraceae bacterium | reverse complement strand
GCTTCGGTTACAAGCTTGGTCCCTTCCGCAACAAATACTCCGTCTTCTTTTCTGGCGGAAGCTTTCGATGCGTACTGAACGGTTTTTTTGATTATTTCATTGGAAGGAGAAGTGATCTCTCTCATATCAGAGCTTGGCGGACTTTTCAGCAACTGCCTTGGCAGCGTCGATAACTGCGGCCCTAAAGCCCTTCTCTTCAAGGACTCTCACGCCCTCGATGGTGGTGCCGCCGGGTGAGCAGACCATATCCTTGAGGTCTCCGGGATGGCGTCCGGTCTCGAGCATGAGCTTTGCGCTTCCGAGAACGGTCTGAGCCGCGAACATATAAGCCTGGCTTCTGGGCATTCCCGCTTCAACGACGGAATCGGCCAGAGCCTCGATGAACATGAATACGAATGCGGGTGATGAACCGCTTGCTGCAACAACCGCATCCATGAGTCTTTCGGGAACTACGGATGCCTTTCCGAATGACCTTGCGATCTTGAGGGCAAGCTCGGTCTCATCTTCGGTGACATTGCGGTTGGGGCTGAGCGCGGTGCAGCCTTCTCCCACAAGTGCGGGAGTATTGGGCATTGCACGGACGATCTTGGCCTTGTTTGAACCGAATGCCTTCTCTATGAAGTCAAGGGTCTTGCCCGCCATGATGCTGAAGATCAGGGTCTTTTCGCTGGTATCATCAGCGATCTCGGTTATCACTTCCTTGGCGAAGATGGGCTTTACCGCAAGAACAAGCACATCAACATTCTTTGCGACATCGGGATTGTTCTTTCCTATATTAATTCCGTACTTATCCCTGACGCTTGCAGCCATCTCCGTAGACTTATCAAATCCGTATATATCCGCGGGAGCAAAAAGACCGCTCTTAATGATACCGCCGATGATGGCGCCGCCCATATTTCCGAGTCCGATGAATCCTATTTTCATTTCTTTATCTCCTTTGAAAAAGAATTATGCTTTGAAGTATTCGGGTCTTCCGCTGCGTATCTGCTCTTCGTCGATCCTGTAACGGTTCAGATGCTTTTCGACGAGTGCGGATGCGGTGTCCTTATCCTTTGCCTTTATGGCTTCGAGCATTGCACGGTGGTCGTTTACGACCTTCAGATCCTTGACCGTCTCAACGGAAAGATTTCTTACCCTGTCGAAGTGGATCATCATGGTCGAGTGGATCTCGTAGATGATGTCCTTCTGTGCGACCCTGTAAATATCGCGGTGGAATTTGTTATCAAGATCGAAGATCTTGTCGGTCATCTCCCTTGAAAGATAGCACTCCTGGAGGGATACGTTCTCCTCGAGCTTTGCGATGCCTTCTTCACCCGCAACGTCACAAGCTTCACGGATAACGGCAACGTCCATTACTCTTCGGAGGAATCTTGCTTCTTCTACCATCTTCGGATCGATCAGTGAAACGAAGCTCCCCCTCTGGGGATATATCTCGATGAGATATGCCTTGGCAAGTTCGATTATCGCTTCCCTTACCGGTGTTCTCGAAATACCGAGTTCCGCGGCAAGTTC
>JAGCRJ010000137.1 GCA_017964745.1 Lachnospiraceae bacterium | reverse complement strand
TTCTTTCTCGAAGATATGATCGGAGGAATGAAGAAAAGACTTCTGGATATCGCATGCGAGCAGGACGGGACCATTACCGGCAATCTCTCCCGCGATGCCCATATGATCGGGATGATAATGCGAGATCAGGACCATGGCGATATCACCGAGCTTTACTCCGGCTTCACCGAGGCTCTTACAAAATGCGGGGAATGTTCCGGCCCATCCGGTATCGAACAGAAGATAACCCTTACCGCCCTTGATAAGATATGTATTTGTATTGGAATAATGCAATTCGAGTATATTCATGGTAAAGTAGATATGGTCTTAATCAATCTGTCGGAGAATGATAATGAACTCAACTGATAAGAAATCAAAGCTCTGGAACCTGTTCCGCGATTATATGGAATATTTCCTTGTATACTGCTTCTTCGGATGGGTATACGAATCCGTATGGTGCTGCATGATATATCACAAAAGGGGATTCATAAACCGCGGATTCCTTTTCGGTCCCTGGCTTCCGATATACGGAATCGGCTTTTTCATCATTCTCGGAATATTTACGCTTCTTAAGATCAAGAAGCCCATTCTTGTCTTCATCGTCGGAGGTGTAGTAGCCGCTACAGCCGAGCTCATCGCAAGTTACATCATTGAAGCTGCGGGCGGCGCACCGATGTGGGATTATCACGCAGAGTTTCTGAATTTCGACGGAAGGATCGCACTCGTTCCTTCGCTGATGTTCGGTTTCCTTATCTGGCTTGCGATATGCGTGATCCACAAAGGAATAATAAAGCTTCAGAAAAAATTCCGTGACTCAAAAGTTCACAACGTATGTTTCATCGTGATCGCGGCTCTGTTTTTCATAGATCTTATCGCAAGGATATGGCTCGGAAGCAATATCTGAGCTGCCGGAGGCGGGTGCACTTCGGCACAAAAGCCGGTGTCCGCATCAGACCATGTGTCAGATTATTATCCTCGTCCATTTTCCCTGCTTGAATCTTACCGATCCAAATATAAATCTTGATATCTGATCCGCAAGGATTCCCATCCATACACCGTTTATTCCGAAGCCGAGCGTATATCCGAAGAGGTATGAGAAAGCGGTTCTGATAACTGTTACGCTTATGATCGAAGCAAGCGCGGTATAACCGGTATCTCCCGCTCCTCTTAAGCATCCCATATAGATGACCTGCGATACCTGGAAGATAACTACGACGATTATGATCCTTGTGATATCCACTCCGATCTTAACGATCTCCGGCTCTTCGAAGAATGCCGACATGATCGCATGTCCTCCGAAGAAATATATGCAGGCAAGGAAAAACGATATGACGAGTCCGAGCTTTCTGCATGTACGCCCGTATTCTTTTGCAAGCGCTTCATTGCGCTCTCCGAGGCTTCGGCCTATCAGTGCAACGGCAGTCGCCTGAAGACCGTCACCGAACGAAAACGACAATCCCATTATGTTCATACCGACCTGGTGTGCGGCCATTGCAGCCGTTCCTATTTTCGCTGCCATGATCGCGGTCGCCATGAATCCGACTCTCATAAGGAGCTGTTCAAAGAATACGGAATACCCGACCTTCACGAGAGCCTTGAATGCTTCAAAGCCGGGCATGATCTTATTCTTTATTATAAAAGGAATACTTACAAAGCAGTTCTTTTCAAACAGTGAGAGTATGCTCATCACACATGCGACAACGGTTCCGAGGACCGTGGCAAATGCCGCTCCCCTTACACCGAGTGCCGGGAATCCTAATTTTCCTCCGATGAGAAGATAATTGAAAACGATGTTGACGGAATTGGATGCGAGATTGGTACGCATGGTGATCTTGGTATTTCCCGCACCTCTCTGAGCCGAGTTGACACCCATCTGAATGCAGTTGAATATCATACCGCCCATTACGATCTTAAAATATGCGGTTGCAAGATCATGCGTTTCGGAAGTTGAGCCGCAGAACCTGATGACATCACCCGCAAATGCAACAAGCACGGAGCCGATGAGTATTGCTGCTATGACGATAAAAAGAATACCGGATACCAGGATCCGGTTTGCATCCTCTTTTCTGTCCTCTCCCCTTCTTCTCGCAACAAGGGCGGACAGGGCGACGTTTACCGCAAAGAACAGTGACAGTCCCATGAACTTCGGCTGCGTGGTAAGGCCTATCGCAGCAACGGCATCACTTCCGAGGCTGCTCACCATATAGGAATCCACAAGGCCGACAAAAGCCGTGAAAAACGATTCTACCACGGCGGGCCATGCTATATTTATTGTTTCCCTTAACAGTTTGTTATCTGACGTCATAATATTCATTCCAGGGATCTTCTTCTTTTTTCACAAGCTTCGGATCGCTGTACTTGGAGATCACTTTTCCTTTGGAACCGTTCACAAAACAGAGTTCCGGATCGTTCACATCATAGATCACTTTCGCTTCTGCCGGAAAGGATCTTTCTCCCGGACCGGTCTTGCCTGACCGTACCAGGTACATCATATCCCCGACTGCAAATTCATATATCGGAACCCACAGACTTCTCATCCTCTGCGGATTCGGAGATTCGATGCAGTCGGAATACATAAAGCGTCCGGTCGAAGCACCGGTGCAATTTTTCTTTTTCATTGCATCCGAAGCGAATCTGAGTACAAAGATCAATACCGCCGCAATCAATATGCCTAATAACAGCAATCTCATATATCGTATCCCCTCAATACTTACGTGTATCAAAGACCGCCGTTAATGACAGTCCTGATTATATAACCGTAGATGACATCGGCCCCGACTATGACCGCAAGGACCGATGAGACGATCACAAGTATCCTGCCGTTTGCTTTCTTTACAAAGTCCATGAACCTCGGTATGACCAGCGCTCCGTACACGCTTCCGAATACACCGAAGATAAGGACGGATCTTGCGCAGACATACCCGTTTATATTGCCCCAGTTCCAGATCTCGACATTGTAATCCCAGAGTCTTACTCCCATAAAGTTATACAGAGCCCAGCCTGTGACAAATTCGATGATCCCCGAGCCTGCGACGGACAGTATAAAAAGAACCGCAGGATGGATCTTCTTTCGAATTACCAAAAGGATAAGTCCGAGAGCTCCGAATGCATAGATGGGAAGCCACGGTCCGAAGCCATGACCTCTTTTGATGAAATATCCAAGGTCGATCCTGTAGAATATCATCTCATAGACCCATCCGATGAATGCGCCAAGGACCGTCAGAAGAAACACACCGCAGACTATTCTGTTTTTTTCGCTGAGTTCACTCATCGTCACTGCCCGGATCCAGTCTGTGCTTTTTGATCATAAGAACCGCGAGGAAAGAAACAATAACATATCCGGCAAGAGATATCACCGAAGATTCGATCCCGAATTCGCCGCCCGTTATCGCAAATGACTTCATTCCGAGTACATATGTTGCTATAGAGTATTCATCAGTTGCACCGGATATCGTCAGTACTCCGCCAATGATTATGATATTCCACATCGTATGTACCAAAGCACTGCACCATATCGATCCACTCTCGATCCTGATCAGTGTGAACATTATTCCCACTGCCGTGCCCGCAACGATGACAAGCAGACAGCTTCCGAACGAAAAATCCATTCCGATGATATGCACTACACCGAAGAGAAGGGACGGAACGATCAGTGCGACCCACGTATTCCATGCCTTTTCAAGTGCGTGGAATATGAATCCCCTGAATACCATCTCCTCCACTATCCCGGCTGCGATACCCGTATAGAGAACTCCGGTCAGTACGGTTTCAAACGCACGCGAATTGCTCATTCCGGATGATACATATTCTCCCGGGAATATGAGCAGATAGCTTACTATAACTCCGGCGGGAAGCAGTATCGCAAGCACAACCCATTTGAGCTTAAGACCGAAAGGCGTGATTCCGTTCTCGGACAGCTTCTGATGAAGGAGCTTATCCATCAAAAACTTTGCGATGAGAAATGCAAATACCGGATAAAGAATTCCGCAGATCAATGCATCCAGCCATTCGGGCGATCCGAGCTGCATAAAGATTATCGATATTTCACCTGCCGCAACTTGCGAAACGACCAGCAGCGCTATTGCCAGAACAGATATTCCTATTGCTTTCAGATACTTCATTTATCGTCTTCTCCTTCGAGAACTTTCTTATAGCTTCTTCTGTGCAGTGCCGTAACCGACAGTACCATAGCCAAACATGCAGCCGCCATGATTGAGTAGCAGTACGGATACAGATCACCGTGCCTCTGCACATAATATTCCATATATCCGGTAAGTGAAAGTCCGGATAAAAAGGCGAGTATGAACAGCACATGATATATATGGAATCCGCGGACACGCGCGGACCTTATAACGCATATGATGAGTGCGATGATAAGAAATACTCCCGCCACTATCTGCATCAGACTGACGAATCCGTTGGATCTCAGGAAAGATGCATCATACCTCGCACTGTCCAAAAGAGCCATCGCCGCAAAGTAACACACAT
>JAGCRJ010000136.1 GCA_017964745.1 Lachnospiraceae bacterium | reverse complement strand
TGCGGTATGCTTCCTCGACACCGCGGTGTCCGAGGATAAGTCCGCCGGTGGGAAAATCGGGACCCTGGATGATCTCCATCACATCCTCGATCGAGGTTTCCTTTCCCTCGATGCGGTCATCGATTATCTTAACTACACCGTCGATCGATTCCCTGAGATTGTGGGGAGGAATATTGGTTGCCATACCTACCGCAATACCGGTCGCACCGTTTACGAGAAGGTTGGGATAACGGCTTGGAAGTACTGTGGGCTCATTCTCAGTTCCGTCGAAATTGGGAATGAAGTCTACGGTGTTCTTGTTGATATCCGCAAGAAGCTCCATGGAGATCTTGGAAAGTCTTGCTTCGGTATATCTCATAGCCGCAGCTCCGTCACCGTCCATGGAACCGAAGTTTCCGTGACCGTCGACGAGAGGATATCTCATTGACCAGGGCTGAGCCATGAATACGAGGGATCCGTAAATGGAGCTGTCACCGTGAGGGTGATACTTACCCATCGTGTCACCGACGATACGCGCACTCTTTCTGTGAGGCTTGTCGGGACCGTTATTGAGCTCTACCATCGAATAGAGGACTCTTCTCTGAACCGGCTTGAGGCCGTCCCTTACATCGGGAAGCGCACGTGCCGCGATTACGCTCATCGCATAATCGATGTAGAAGGTCTCCATTTTTTCTTTGAGATCTACTTCCTGTATTTTGTCAAAAATAGTATCTTCCATTATTTCCTCTTCATGATCTATTCCGGTTTTCCTTTTCAGGTGATCGGATGTTTATCAGATATCAAGATTCTGTACGAACCTTGCATTCTCTTCTATGAATTCCCTTCTGGGTTCTACCTTGTCACCCATCAGGGTAGTGAATGTAAGATCTATCTCACTTGTCATCTCTTCGTCGAAGCCGACTCTTAAGAGGATTCTTCTCTGGGGATCCATTGTTGTTTCCCAGAGCTGTTCCGCATCCATCTCTCCGAGACCCTTGTATCGCTGGATCTTGTTGTTCTGGTCACGGCCTACTTCGTCGAGGATCGCATTTAATTCGTCATCCGAATATGCATACCATTCCTTCTTGTTCTTCTCCAGCTTGTAGAGAGGAGGCTTTGCCAGATATACATGTCCGGTCTTGATGAGCTCGGGCATGAATCTGTAGATGAAGGTAAGCATAAGTGTTGCTATATGCGCACCGTCAACGTCGGCATCGGTCATGATGATGATCTTGTCGTAGCGGAGCTTCGAAATATCGAAATCATCATGTATACCGGTTCCGAACGCGGTGATCATTGCTTTGATCTCGGCATTTGCATAGATCTTGTCGAGTCTTGCTTTTTCCACGTTGAGGATCTTTCCCCTGAGAGGAAGGATTGCCTGTGTGGCTCTGTTACGTGCTTCCTTAGCGCTTCCGCCTGCGGAATCTCCCTCAACGATATAGATCTCGCAATGTGAAGGATCCTTATCGGAACAGTCTGCAAGCTTTCCGGGAAGTGCCATTCCTTCAAGTGCGGTCTTTCTTCTTGTAAGATCCCTTGCCTTTCTCGCAGCCTCCCTCGCACGCTGTGCAAGTATGGACTTATCGCAGATAGCTCTTCCCACATCGGGATTCTGCTCGAGATAGATGGTAAGCTTTTCGCTTACGATATTATCAACGGCTCCTCTTGCTTCGGAGTTACCGAGTTTCTGCTTGGTCTGTCCTTCAAACTGCGGATCGGCGATCTTGACGCTTACGATTGCGGTAAGACCCTCTCTGATATCCTCGCCGGAAAGATTGGGCTCGGAATCCTTGAGCATCTTCTTGTTACGCGCATAATCGTTAAATGTCTTGGTTATCGCATTTCTGAATCCCTGAAGATGTGTTCCGCCTTCGGGAGTGTTGATGTTGTTAACGAAAGCAAATACGGATTCGTTGTATGAATCGTTATGCTGGAAAGCAACCTCAACATAGACTCCGTTCTTCTCACCCTCGAAATAAAGGATGTCTTCATAGATGGGAGTCTTGCTCTTGTTCAGGTGCTGTACATATTCCTTGATACCGCCTTCATAGTAGAATTCAAGAACCTTGCCTGCGGTACTCTTTATCTGTGAATCTTTTTCGGAGGATTCTTTCTTGACACTCGTGTCAAAATTGGTATTCTCTCCTCTTTCCTCAGCGTCCTTCTTTGCTCTGTTTAAAAGCTCGTTGATCTGCTCCTCGGAATCCTCCTTGCCCTCTGCGGCTTCCTTGGCTTCTTCTATCTGGCTGTCGGTAAGCACGGCATTGGCTGCCTCCGCGGATCTGTCATCCTTGAGGATTATCTTAAGACCCTTGGTAAGGAATGCCATCTCCCTGAGTCTGAGCTTAAGGATGTTGAAATCGTAAATGGTGGTCTCTGTGAAGATCTCTTTGTCGGGAAGGAAAGTAACCGTGGTTCCGGTCTCGTCTTCGGGACAGTCTCCGATGATGTGGAGCTTCTCAATTACCTTTCCTCTGGAGAACTTCTGTCTGTAGATATGTCCTTCCTGTCTGATGTCCGCAACAAGCCATTCGGAAAGAGCATTAACAACGGAAGCACCTACACCGTGAAGTCCGCCGGATACCTTGTATCCTCCGCCTCCGAATTTTCCGCCTGCATGAAGAATGGTAAATACGACCTCAGCTGCGGGAAGTCCGGATTTATGGTTGATACCTACGGGGATTCCTCTTCCGTTATCCTTGACGGTCACGGAATTATCCTCGTTGATGGTAACCTCTATCTTTGTACAGTAACCTGCAAGTGCTTCATCGACGGAATTGTCAACGATCTCATAGACAAGATGATGAAGACCGCGGCTTGCCGTGGTTCCGATATACATACCGGGACGCTTTCTTACAGCCTCAAGTCCTTCAAGGATCTGGATCTGGTCTCCGCCGTATTCCTGTGTTACTTTGGTATTTTCCAAACTGTCTCCCATTTTTCCTCTTTCCGTAAAGAAATATATTTAAGACATCTGTCTTACTTTTCCGTTTTCAACATAAAACACTCTGTTCATGACAAATCTGTCATTAACAAAGTCATCTATACCCGTACATGTTATGAATGTCTGGATATCACCTATGGAATCCAGGAGAAACTGCTGTCTTTTTCTGTCGAGTTCCGAAAGAACATCATCAAGTAAAAGTACGGGATTGTCTCCGGATATTTTTTTCATCATATCGATCTCGGAAAGCTTGAGTGAAAGTGCAGCTGTTCTCTGCTGACCCTGCGATCCGAATCGTCTGATATCAATATCTCCCGCCATAAATGAGAAGTCATCTCTGTGGGGACCGAGTCCCGTCATCTTTGATTTCTTATCCCTGGCAAGGGAGTTTTTTATTTCTTTTTCAAAATCTTCTTCCGAAACGCTCGGTTCATAGATGATGCTTATCTCCTCACGTCCTCCGGAAAGCTTTGAATGAACATCCTTGATCTGTTCTTCAAGTTCATCCGCAAATTTTTTTCTGCGTTCTATTATCTTGGTTCCGTAGGATATCAGCTGGTCATCCCAGATCCCGAGTGAATCCTCGAGACTTCTGTCAAAGTACATATCCTTGAGAACCTGATTTCTTCTGTTTAATACCTTGTTGTAATTGTTGAGATTATAGAGATAGAACTGATCGAGCTGGCACAGCTCCATATCTATGAATCTTCTTCTGTAAACTGGTCCGTTCTTGATGATGTTAAGGTCTTCGGGTGAAAAGAAAACAACCTTGCAAAGTCCCATCAGCTCAGCTGCTTTTTTTATCCTGTTTCCGTCAATGGCGATTCCCTTTGATTTGGAACTCCTGAGATGCATATCCACTCTTGTGGGTATTTCATCGTTAAGAACGACAGTCCTTATGTGAGCTTCTTCTTTTCCGAATCCGATTATCTCACTGTCACGGCTTCCCTTATGGGATCTCGTGGTTGCGGATATATACAATGCTTCGAGTATATTTGTCTTACCCTGTGCATTATCTCCGTAGAAGATATTGGTACCCTTATCGAATTCTATGCTCAGGCTGTCATAATTTCTGTAATCAGTAAGTTCCAGGGATTTAATTATCACTACTCATCACCCTTTTTCTTAACGATCACTTTCTCGCCTTTGTACTCTACGACATCACCGTCAGTTATTTTCTTTCCGCGGCGGTCATCAACTTCTCCGTTGACCTTTACTTCACCGTTTATGATGTCATACTTCGCATCAACTCCGGACTCACATAATCCGGATGCCTTTAATAACTGACCGAGTTTTATAAAATCGTCTTTAAGATAAAATGTGATCATTCTTATACCGCACTGATGGTAACGGGAAGTACTACGTAAACGTAGGACATGTCTTCTTTCTTGATAAAGCAGGGAGCTTTTGAATT